>VBJP01000114.1 GCA_005880165.1 Chloroflexota bacterium
TCGATTACGCACTCGCCAAGCTGGCAGCCATGGTCGCGAGCCTCTTCGTGGTCGCGGTCGTCCCGTTGCTGGTCCTGCTGCTGGGTCAAACTTTCGCCTCGAGCGATCCCTTTGGGAGCTTCCGCGACCAGCTCGGTTCGCTCCCCGGGATCGTCGGCAGCGCCGCGATCTACGTGCTGCTCTACTCGGCGGTCGGGATGGCGATCACCGCCTTCACGCCGCGGCGCGCCTACGCGACCGCGGCGATCGTCGCCGTCTTCCTGGTCGGCAGCGCTGTGTCGCCATTGCTGCGGCGCGCAGGCGCCGGCATCGGTGACTGGACGATCCTGCTCCACCTGAACACCGTGGCCGAGGGTGTGCGCCACGCCCTGTTCGGCGGTGAGGCGAACGGCGCGGTGGCGGGCGTCTCGCTCACCGGATCGGCCTACATGGGCGTCGCGATCGCGGTGGTGGCGGTCGGGGTCGCCGCATATCTGTGGCGCTACCAGAGGATCGAGGCATGACCGCCGCCACCGGCCCGTCATCCAGGGCGGCGACGATCGAGGCCCTCCCGCCCGCCCCTGTCGAGCTCAGCGGGGTCTCGCGCTGGTATGGAAACGTGGTGGCGGTCAACGAGGTGAGCTTCCGCCTCGAGCCGGGTGTCACTGGTCTGCTGGGACCGAACGGAGCCGGCAAGAGCACGCTCCTGCACCTGATCGCCGGGTTGCTGGCCCCATCGGCCGGCTCGGTGACGATCTCGGGTCGCTCCGTCTTCGGCGACCCGGGCGTGTATCGCGAGATCGGGCTCGTGCCGGAGCGCGAGGCGGTCTACCCGTTCCTGACCGGTCGCGAGTTCGTGGAAGCCAATGCAACGCTGCAGGGGCTTCCCGACCCGGCTTCCGCAACACAGCGCGCCATCGCGGAGGTCGAGCTCACCGACGTCCAGGATCGGCCGCTGGCCGGCTATTCGAAGGGCATGCGGCAACGGGCGAAGGTGGCCGCCGCCTTCGTCCACGATCCGCGGATCCTGCTCCTCGATGAGCCCTTCAACGGCATGGATCCCCGGCAGCGCCTGCACACCATGGGCTTCCTGCGACGACTCGCTGAGGAGGGCCGCACCATCCTGTTCTCGAGCCACATCCTCGAGGAGGTGGAGCGCGTCGCGGACCAGGTGCTGGTGGTCATCGCCGGGCGGCTCGCGGCGTCGGGCGACTTCCGCGCCATCCGGCGCCTGATGACGGATCGCCCGCACACCTTCACCCTGCGCTCGTCGAACGATCGCCGGCTCGCGGCGCAGCTCCTCGGCGAGCCGTTCGTGACCGGCGTGACTCTCGAGGACGGACTGCTGGTGGCCCGTGCCGCGGACTTCGGTGCCTTCAGTCGCGCCGTTGCCGCGCGCGCCCGCGAGGCGGACGTGACGCTCTACGAAGTGTTGCCCACCGACGAATCGCTCGAATCGGTCTTCAGCTACCTGGTGCGCGGATGAACGCCGTCATCGCGCGCATCACGCTGCGACAGCTGCTCAGCCGGCGCCGGACCCTGCTGCTCGTGGCACTCAGCGCCGTCGTCGTCCTGGTCGCCATCCTGCGTCGCCTGTCTGCCAGCGGAGCGGACGCCAAGTTCACCGCGGATCTGTTGAGCACGCTCGGGATCGCGACCCTGATGCCGCTGGTGGCGCTCATCTTCGGCACCGGGGCCATCGGCGCCGAGCTGGAGGAAGGAACCGCGGTCTACCTCCTGGCCAAGCCCATCCGCCCCTGGGTCGTGGTGGCCACCAAGCTGGTGATCGCCATCTGCTGCAGCATCGCGCTCACGAGCCTTCCGATCCTGCTCGCCGGCATCCTGGCCGGAGGCGATGGGTCCGGGCGGCTGGCCATTGGATTCGCGGTCGCCAGCGCCATCGGCTCTGCCCTGTACTGCGCCATCTTCGTGGCGCTCAGCCTGGTCACCAGCCGGGCCTTCATCTGGGGCCTCGGGTATGTCCTGGTCTGGGAAGGATTCCTGGCGGGGCTCTTCACCGGGACGCGGACGCTGTCAGTGCGTGAGCACACCCTTGCCTTCGCCCAGGCGCTGGCCAACCCGGCGGCGAACGTCTTCAAGGCAGATCTTCCGCTCGGCACAGCAGTCGTGGTGGCGGCTGTGGTGGCGGTCGTGGCGGTAACCATCGCCTTGCGCCGGCTTGCACGGATCGAGATCGCCGGCGAGGTCGTCTGAGCGCTGCGTCAGGCGGCGACGACGCGATCCCGCCCGGCCCGCTTGGCCATGAAGAGGGCGACGTCCGCGGTGCGCAGCAGCGCCTCGCGTGACGGCTCGGCGTCGTCGAGAGCGGCGCAACCCGCGGAAACGGTGACGTGCAGCGGGTTGCCGGCCTCGTCGAGGATCTCGAGTTTCGCCACTCGCTCACGAACGTCCTCGGCGATGCGCATGCCGTCGTCACGAGTCGCGCCGTCGAGGATGGCGATGAACTCCTCCCCACCGAAGCGGGCCACGAGATCCGAGCCACGGAAACGACGACGCATGATCTCGGCGAATGAACGCAGGACGGCGTCCCCGATCTGATGGCCATGCTGCTTGTTGAACTGCCCGAACAGGTCGAGGTCGAACATCACCGCGGCCAGGGGTTTGGGGTCGCCCAGGCGCGCGCGACGGTGCTCGGCCAGGATTCGCTCCAGCGTCTCGTCGAAGTACCGGCGGTTGTAGAGGCCGGTGAGCGGATCGCGCAAGGCGAGGGCCGCGACGTCGGCGTGCAGGAAGGCATTGGCGAGCGCCAGCGACGCGTGCCCGGCAAGCAGCTCGAGCGCCTCCAGCTCGATCGGTCGGAAGCGGGCGCTCGCGTCCACGCGCCCCACGGTAATGGCGCCCACGACCACGCTGTCGCGGACCAACGGCACACCGGCGGCGATGGTCACCGACACGATCGCCTGGCCGCGGACCGAGGGCGGGTAGCTCTGCGGGCCGAAGTGCTCGTCGACGACCGTCACGCGGTCGCGGATGGCTCGCCCCGCAACCCCTTCGCCCGGACGGATCTGGGCTCCGACGGTGTTCGATTCGATCCCCTTGCCGGCGCGGACGAGGTAGCTGCCGCTGTCGCGGTCGAGCGTGGTGACCACCACCAAGTCCGCGGAAACCACGCGATCGGTCCACTGCACCAGCGTCGCAGCCAGGTCGTCGGGCTGCTGTTGCAGGCTGATGGCCCCGCTGAATTCGTGCAGGTTGCGGAATAGGCCAGCGCGTTCGGAGAGTGCCTGCCGGTCGCGCCCGAGTGCCACGACGGTGGCGACCCGGTCGGCAAGCGTGGCCACCAGGTCGCGATCGGTCCGATCCAGGGGCGCGGTGGACTCGACGTTCAAGGCGCCCAGGAACGCCCCGTCGATGAGCAACGGCGCGCAGATCTCGCTGACGACCTCGTCGTGGACGGCGACATAGTCGGCGTCGTCGCCCACGTCGGCCACGAATGCCAGCTCGTGGCTGCGCGCGACTCGTCCCACGATCCCTACCCCGGGCTGGATGGAGAGCGGGGCCGAGGTGTAGTTCTGCTGCGCACCAAGCAGCAGCTGCCCGCCGTCCCAGAGATAGATGGAGCCAAATCGGTAGCCGAATCGCTCGGAGAGGACCGCCAGCGCGCGGCGCAGGATCTCATCCGTATCTCCTCCAACCACCAGGGCGCGGCTGACCGCCTCCATGCCGGCGATCTGGCGCGACCGGCGCCGTTCAGCAACGATCGCCGCCCGAAGCGTTCCGGCGGCGCCCTCCAGCTGTCGTATGAGGCGTCGCGTCGCCGCGGCGAGGAGGATTCCGACTCCGGCGAGCGCCACCGCGCGCGCCGCGATCGCCCCGGCTCGCGGGTCGCCGCCCAGGATCGGCGCCAGGTAGATCGCTGTGCCCAGCACGCCCAGGACGATGCCCTGCGGCAGGCCTACGGCAGCGGCGGCAACGACGACGGGCAGGTAGAGCGCGGCAAGGGGACGCGACGCGCCACCGACCAGGGCGACCAGCGCGACGACGTAGCTGAACGCGACAAGGAGGCGGAGGAATGACCAGCCCAGATCGGTCAGGGGGCGTCGTGCCGAAGGCACGCGGCCAAGCAGAGCCTGGACGCCAATGAAGACCGGCGACAGGGCGAGCACCACGGTCACGTCGTCGAGCTGACCGTCGGCCAGCGCCGTTACCAGGGCAATGGGCGCCAGCAAGGCCGTGTACCACAGGTACTGGTCGCGCAGCAGGCGCGGGTGAATCCTCAGCTTGCCTGGCGGAAGACGCAGGACTGCGCGCCTCGGCGACAGCCGGTGGATGCCGCGTAGCGCTCGCCCCGATCTGGAGGGCGGTCTCATGCGCTCGGCACGTTAGGCCGCTCGGCTCGGTCCGGCCAGCAGCCGAAAGTACCGGGGAGGTCAGGCCAGCGGGCTCAGATCGCGCTCAGGCGGGGATGAGGAAGGGAGGAACCCAGAGCCGAGTGAGGCCGGAGAAGCTCAGCCAGGTGACGACCGCGAAGATCAGCAGGAATCCGGCGAGCGTGAGCCAGTCTGCGGCGTCGAACGCGAGGCCTCGGAGCCAGGTGCGTGGGCCCGTCCCGAAGCCGCGCAGATCCATGGCGTCGATCGTGTCCTCCGCGCCGACGATGGCGTTGATCGTCACCGGGACCAGCAGCGGCACGGTGCGCCGCAGGCGGCCTACGGGCCCGCGCCCGATCTTCTCCCATTCGTAGCCACGGATGCGCTGGGCGTCGATCGTGGTACGCATATCGGCCGCCAGCGAGGGGATGAATCGGAAGGTCAACTCCAGGGCGTACGCGAATTTGTAGGGCACGCCCAGCCGTGCGAATGCCGGACCGATGTCTCCTGGAGCGATGGCAAAGGCAATCGGAAAGCCCACGGCGGCCATCGCGCCGAAACGCATGTATTGCGCGATCGCATAGGTCACCGATTCCGCGGAGATGGGGGTTCCGAGGAGCGGCAGCCGGAAGAAGACATGGAGGTGCGCTTCGTTGATGGCCCGGACCTCGCCGGCCGTCAGGAGCGTGTTGGCAAACACGACAACCGTGACGAAGAACGCGATGTATGCCCACAGCAAACGCACCTGCCCGAAGGGGATCCGGGCAGAGCGGTAGTACGCGGCGGCAATCACGTCGAGTGCCAGCAGCAGGCGCACGTCCCATACCTGGACGATCGCGAAGACGAAGAGCGCAACCACCAGTAACAGCAGGCGGGGATCACGGCGTGCCAGCCACGATCCCCGCCCCAGGTAACGAGGCGCGATATTCACGGCGCGCGCCTCACCGAGGGGTCATCGCCCCATCGCGTCTCGGATCGGATCCCAGGCAAGCACCAGGATCGGCGTCAGGATCACCGCCACCAGGGCATCGGTCCAGACCGCAGGGAAATAGCCGGTCGTGAACGCGGCGCCGAAATTCTCGGCCGTGCCAAGCCAGACGTCGCTCAAAACGATGACGAAGCCGATGACGATGGCAACCACCGAGGCCACCCCGGCCAGCACCGCGCGGTTCGGGATCGACCGCGCCAGCCAGATGGCAAGCAACCCGGTCAGGAAACCGACCACACCGTTGGCGATGCTCCAGTTCCAGGACGTCAGCAGGCCCCAGCCGCTGAGCTGGTCAGCGATGGCGTTTCCGACCAGGCCGGTGAAGAACCCGGGGATCGGGCCGAACGCGAAGCCGAAGAAGGTGACCAGCGCGAATGCCGGGCGAAGCGACACGCTGGAGGTGCCGGGCATGATGAAGCTGAACTGCGCAGCGACCGCGTAGAGCGCGGCCCCGATCGCCGAATAGACG
>VBJP01000120.1:0-539 GCA_005880165.1 Chloroflexota bacterium
GACGTGCCGGCCCGCCTCGGGACGACGCAGACGGAGGCGGATCGCGTGACCGGAGCGATCCTGTGCGATCTGCTGCTCGGCTGTGACGATTTCGCCGAGAGCCTGCGTCGTTCGCCCTCGAGTGCAACCCCGCCTCTGCTGACCGATGCGGAGCGCAGCCACATGCGTGACGTGGCCCACCTGGTGCGCGTGCTCTGGTTGGCGCTGCTGGTGGCCGTTGCCCTTGTGGTCGCCGGGCTGAGCGTCCTGCGCCACCAACCCCGTCGCATCGGCGCGATCCTGCTCTTGACGAGCGGCAGCGTGGGCGTTGCCGCGATCGTGGTCGGTGGCTTCTTCGCGATCGCTTTCGACCAGGCGTTTCTGCTCTTCCACCGGCTCTTCTTTCCCCAGGGAAACTTCCTGTTCGCCCCCGACTCGAACCTGCTGCGCCTGTTTCCGGAAGGCTTCTGGTTCGAGTCGGCGCTGGTCGCGGGCCTCCTGATCGTGGTGTGTGCGCTGGCCGTCACGCTGGTCGGCTGGCGCCTGCTCCGCCGCTGAAG
>VBJP01000120.1:572-1723 GCA_005880165.1 Chloroflexota bacterium
CCTCGGCTACACTCGCCTCGTGGGTTCCTCGTTTCGGGTCCTGAGGATCGCGGGCATCTCCGTGGAGCTGCACCTCTCCTGGCTGGTGATCGGATTCCTGGTCACCTATTCGCTCGCTGAGATCCAGTTCCCACACGACCACCCAGGCTGGGGGACCGGTCTCTATTGGCTGGTTGCGGCCGCAACATCGCTCCTCTTCTTTGGATCGGTGCTCGTCCACGAGCTGTCCCACGCGATCGTCGCTCGACGCTTTGGCGTGCGCACCACCTCCATCACGCTCTTCATCTTCGGCGGGGCGGCGGCCATGGAGAGCGAGCCCCGTCGGCCGCGGGACGAGGCGCTCATCGCCGGCGCCGGGCCCATCAGCAGCCTGCTGATCGGCGGCCTGCTGTACCTGGTCGATCTGGGCGTCCAGCAGGAGCAGTTTGGCGCGCTCCTCGGCTGGCTCGGATTCATCAACCTGACCCTTGGCACCTTCAACTTGATTCCCGGATTTCCCATGGACGGCGGCCGGATCCTGCGCGCGATCCTGTGGCGAATCCGCGGCGACCGCTACGCCGCGACGCGCAACGCGGCGGCCGTTGGCCAGATGGTTGGCTACGCGATCATCGCCCTCGGCTGATCGGCTACTTCCTCTCCAGCGCGGCCGAGTCGGCGATCGTCCAGATCGGCGTGGAACGCACCCTGCGCGGCGTCCGGGTGCGGGACGTCATGGAATCCGATCCCGCGTCGGTCTCGCCGAACGAGTCGGTGGCGAACCTCGTCCACGAGCGGCTGATGCGCGGCGAGCACCGCACCTTCCTCGTCCGCCACGACGACGGCGGCCTGGCCGGCATCGTGACGCTCGCCGACGTTCGGCGCGTCCCGCGCGATGACTGGGAGAGCGCGCGAGTGACGGACATCATGACCCGCTTTGGCGACCTGGCGACAGTTGGGCCCGATGACGAGGTGGAGTCCGCCTTGAAGCTGTTCCAGACGCGCGGCGTGGAGCAGCTGCCGGTGGTGGCGGAAGGACGTCGCATCGTGGGGCTGCTCACCCGGGGCGGCATCAGTCGCCTGATCGAGACCCGGCTCCGCCTCGGCGTCTGAGCCGCGGACCGATGCTGACGCTCGACGAGGCCTACCGGCGCCTCATGGCGCGGGCCCGGCTC
>VBJP01000120.1:1773-16338 GCA_005880165.1 Chloroflexota bacterium
TCCCTCCATTCACCAACAGCGCCATGGACGGCTACGCGTTGCGTGCGTCCGACACGCCGGGCCAGCTGCGCATCGTTGGCGAGGTGGTGGCCGGGGCAGGCCCGCTCCCTGGCGTTTCCGCCGGGGAGGCCGTCCGCATTACGACCGGGGCTCCGCTCCCGCCGGGAGCGGACACGGTGGTGCCCCTCGAGGATGCGCACGAGTCAAGGGGCATCGTGACCGTGGCGCCCAGCTCCCCGGGAGCGTTCGTGCGGCTGCCGGGAAGCGATACGCCGGCGGGCACCGTCGTCTGCCTGGCCCACGCCCTTTCCCCAGCCGCGATCGCCGTGCTGGCCTCCTTCGGACTGGTCCGGGTAGGGGTCCGCAGACGCCCCCGGGTGGCGATCCTGTCAACAGGCGACGAGCTGGTCGAACCGGGGGGCGAGCTGCGTCCGGGCCAGATCTACGACAGCAATGCGCCGGCGCTGGCGGCGGCCATCTCCCAGGCTGGCGGTGAGCCAGTCACGCTCGCGCGCGCATCCGACAGCCGTTCCGGGGTCGAGGCCGCCATGCAGGCCGGCGCCGGATGCGACCTCATCCTCACCTCCGGGGGCGTGAGCGTCGGCCAGCACGACCACGTGCGCGAGGTGCTCGAGAGCGCCGGCGGCCTGGACTTCTGGCGCATCGCCGTGCAGCCGGGAAAACCGCTCGCCGTAGGCGAGTATCAAGGCGTCACCGTGATCGGGCTGCCGGGCAATCCGGTCAGCGCGCTCGTCACCTTCGAGCTGTTCGCGCGACCCCTCATTCGCGCCACGCTCGGGCTGCTCGGCGACGGTCGCCTTCGGGTCCGGGCGCGCCCGGAGGAACCGATCGCCAAAGACAAGGCGCGCCGCGCTTTCCTGCGCGTGTCGGTCTGGCGCGAGGCGGGGGAGACCCTGGCCCGGTCGACCGGAGGCCAGGGATCGGCGCAGCTCCGTCCCCTGGCCGAGGCGAACGCCCTGCTGGTGGTGCCGGAAGGCGAAGAGGCCGCCGACCCCAATCGGTCGTATGAGGCGATCATCCTCGGAGAGCTGGCGTGAAGCCACGCGCGAGCCATCTGGACCCGGACGGCGCGCCGCGGATGGTCGACGTCTCGGACAAGCCGGTCACCGCCCGCCTGGCGCTCGCGGCGGCGACTGTCCGCCTCAGCCCGGACACACTGGCTGCGCTCCTTGAACAGCGCGGACCCAAGGGCGACGCATTCGTCACGGCGCGCCTGGCGGGCATCGCGGCGGCCAAGCGAACGCCCGATCTGATCCCACTGTGTCATCCGATCCCACTCGATCGCGTGGTGGTGGAGGTCGAGTCGGACCCCGTGCAGGGCACCGTCCAGATCACCGCCGAGGTGGGCGCGATCGCTCGCACCGGGGTCGAGATGGAGGCGCTCACCGCGGCGAGCGTCGCCGCCCTAACCCTGTACGACATGGCCAAGTCGCTGCAGCGCGACATCGTCATCGAGCGGTTGGAGCTGGTCTACAAGGAAGGTGGACGTAGTGGCAGCTGGACGCGACCGTCGACCGGTCCGGTGGCGAATCCGGCCCTGCGACCGGCCGCGCCGGTGCACGAGGCGACGATCCTCACCTGTTCGAACCGCTCGGCGGCGGGAACGCGCGAGGACACGAGTGGACCTGCGCTCGTCGAGGCGCTCCGCGACGCCGGCTGGGACATCGACCCTACGCCCATGATCGTGCCGGACGACGAGATCGCCATCGCGGGAGCCATCAAAAGCCTGGCCGATGCCGGGGTTCCCCTGGTCTTGACCACTGGCGGCACGGGGCTGGCGCCCAGCGACGTCACCCCGGCGGCGACCGCCAGGGTCGCCGAGCGGATCGTGCCCGGCATCGCTGAGTGGATGCGGGCCTCTGGAATGGCGAAGACGCGCATGGCCTCGCTTTCGCGCGGAATCGCGGCCGCGCGCGGCCACACCCTCATCGTCAACCTACCCGGTTCTCCCGAGGGGGCCCGCGAGTCCCTGGCAGCGATCCTCCCGGTCCTTCGTCACGCAATCGACCAGCTCGCGGGAGGCGACCACTAGCCAATCGCTGCGGCGGCACGGGTGGCGTTGACGCCCTCGGCGGTCCTGCGGCGCGGCTAGGATGGCGGCGCATGGCCCCGTCGGTCCCGTTCTATCCGCTTGTCGTGCTGCCCGCGGCCATCGCGCTGTACCTCTTCTGGCGCCGGCTCCGACTGCACCTGGCGGTCCTCCGCGCCGGACGCCCGCTCAACCGCAGCGACCAGCCCGTCGAGCGCATCAAGGGTGTGCTGATCTACGTCATCGCCCAGCGCCGGCTCCTCAACGACATCGGTCCGGGCCTGGCCCACGCCTTCATCTTCTGGGGCTTCCTGGTCCTGCTGGCGACGACCGGCAACTACGTGACCAACGGCCTGGTGGAGGCGATCGTTGGCTGGCCGCTCGGCGGTCTGGCGTGGGACGCCATCACCGCGCTGGCCAACCTGCTCATCGGCCTGATCCTCGTCTCGATCGCCTACGTCGGGCTGCGGCGCGTCCTCGCCCGCCCGCCGCGGCTCGCCCTGTCACGCGACGCGTTCGTGATCCTGGCGTTGATCGGCATCGTGGTGGTGACCGAGCTGTTCGGCGATGCCTTCCGCTTCGCGGCTGACCCGTCGCTCGGTTCGCGGCCGTTCGCGGTCCTGGCCGGCCCACTCTCGCTCCTGCTCGAGCCGCTCGGAGTCAGGACCGCCACCATCGGCTTCGGCGTCTTCGCATGGGCGCACATGCTGGTCGTGCTCGCATTCCTGACCTACCTGCCGTACAGCAAGCACCTCCACATCTTCACGAGCGAGCCCAACGTCTACTTCCGGAACCTCGCGCCGCGCGGTGCATTGCGGCTCATGGACCTCGAGGCGGAGGCTCCAGCCGGTGAAGAAGTGGTCTTTGGCGCCAAGTCGCTGAAGGACCTCACCTGGCGCCACCTGCTCGATCCGCTGTCGTGCACCGAGTGTGGTCGCTGCATGGAGTTCTGCCCCGCCTCCATGACGGGCAAGACCCTCTCGCCCAAGCACTTCATGGAGGGGCTTCGCGATCAGATCGTGGCGGCGGAAACCGCGCTGTCGGCCGCGGCCTCCGCGCAACGGGCAGCCCGCGGCGGCATCCAGAGCGGCGTGGAAGCATCCGATGCCTCGCTCCGGCTCGCGCATGACCGCGCGGAGGAGGCGCTGAGCCTGCCCCTGGTCGACAACGCGATCCCCGAGGAGGCGGTCTGGCAGTGCACCACCTGCGGATGGTGCGTCGAGGGGTGCCCGGTGCTCATCGAGCACGTGGACTCGATCGTCGAGATTCGTCGCAACCTGGTGCTCGAGGAGAGCCGCTTCCCCAAGGAGCTGAACGTGGCGTTCCGCAACATGGAGACCGCCGGCAATCCGTGGGGCCAGCCAAGGAGCGCCCGGCTCGACTGGGCGAAGGGTCTCGACGTGTCGGTGCTGGATGACGACGGAGCTTCAGGCCGGACCGATGGCGACCACCTGGCCGGCGGTGTCCTGTACTGGGTCGGCTGCGCCGGGGCGTTCGACGAGCGCAACCGCAAGGTCGTGCGCGCGATGGCGCAGCTGCTGGCCCAAGCGGGCGCGGGCAACGAGTACCTCTTCCAGATGCTGGCCCAGGAGAACGTGGCCACGCTTTCGGCCGCTCACGAAGCACACGGCATTCGAACCATCGTGGCCAGCTGCCCGCACTGCTTCAACACGATCCTCAATGAGTACCCGCAGTTCGGTCTGGCTGGTATCGAGGTGGTCCACCACACCCAGCTGCTGGACCGCCTGGTGGCGGAAGGGCGGCTCAAGGCGAATCGGTCGGGTGCGGCGGAGGTGGCGTACCACGACGCGTGCTACCTCGGGCGCTACAACGACATCTATGATCCCGGCCGTCGTGTGGTCGATGCGATTCCCGGCTCTGAGCTGCTCGAGATGGATCTGCACCACCGGCGGGGGATGTGCTGCGGCGCGGGCGGCGCGCGGATGTGGATGGAGGAGCGCGAGGGTCAGCGCATCAACCACCGCCGCGCCGAGCAGGCCCTCGCCCTGGCACCCGACGCCATCGCCACGGCCTGCCCGTTCTGCCTGATCATGCTGCGCGACGGGACCACCGACCTGGGTCGCGCCGAGGTGCCCGTTCGGGACGTCGCCGAGCTGCTGGCGGATGCCACCGGGGCGTGGGCGATCGAGCCGCGCGCCGTGCAGTGAGCGTCTCGCCACCGAATCCGCACGTTCTCGCGGAATCCGTGCCTTCAATACCCACAGTCCACGGAAAGTTGACCCGCCGACGCGTGCTCCGCTACGATTCCCGCATGGCGATCCGTGCCGTCTCCACGCCGCGCCGACCAGCCCTCGACGACCTGGACAAGGCGATCATCAAGGCCCTGCAGCTCGATGGTCGCCGGCCGTACGCGCAGATCGGCCGCGAGCTCCATGTCCCGGAGGCGACGGTTCGTCAACGCGCCGAGCGGCTCATCGCCCGCGGCATCGTGCAGGTGGTGGGGGTCACCGATCCGCTCGCCATGGGGTTCCAGCAGCCGGCTTTCATCGGTCTCAAGATCGAGGCGGGGCGGATGGACGAAATCGCCGACCGGCTCGCCGACCTCGACGAGGTCACCTACGTGGTCGTCACGGCGGGGCGCTACGACCTCATCTGCGAGGTCGTCTGCGAGGACAATGATCACCTGCTGCGGGTGCTCACCGAGAAGATCGCGCGCATCGACGGGATTCGGGCGACCGAGACGATGGTCGAGCTCCGCTTCGTCAAGGAGAGCTATCGATGGGGGACCAGGTAACCGGATGGTGACCATGACCGAGCAGCGCAGCGTCGACCGCGATCGTCTGAAGCGGATCCAGGACCGCGAGGAGGCCTCGTATCGGTCTCGAACGCCGCGCTCCGCCGAGCTTCACGCCCGTGCGCGCCGCGCGCTGCCGCTCGGAGTGGCCAGCTCGTTCCAGGCCTACGACCCGTACCCGCTCTTCATGACCGACGCGCGCGGCTCGCGCATCTGGGACGCGGACGGCAACCAGTACGTCGACTTCGACATGGCGTTCGGGGTGCTGGCCGCGGGCCACTCGCATCCGCTCCTGGCGGAGGCGCTCCAGCGTCGCGTGGCGAACGGCACGTGCTACACGTTTCCCGTCGAGGACAGCATCCTGCTTGCGGAGGAGCTGAAGCGCCGCTTCGCGGCTGACCTGGTGCGCTTCAGCAACTCGGGCACCGAGGCGACGATGGACGCCATACGGGTGGCTCGTGGGTATACCGGGCGCGAGAAGATCCTCAAGTTCGAGGGCGGCTACCACGGCCACCATGACGATGTCCTGATCAGCATCCAGCCGCCGCGCGAGGCGATGGGACGGCCGGATGCTCCCGACTCCGTCCCGGCCACGGCAGGGATGCCGGCCAGCCGCCTGGCGGAGACGATCGTCGCTCCCTTCAACGAGCCGGAGATCCTGGAGGGAATTCTCGACGACCATCGCGGAGAGATCGCCGGGATCATCGTCGAGCCGGTGCAGTTCAACATCGGGGTCGTTCCGCCCAAGCCCGGCTTCTTGGAGCGCGTCCGCGAGCTGGCCACTGCGCACAGTGCCGTGCTCATCTTCGACGAGGTCAAGACCGGGGTGGTGCTGGCGTACGGAGGAGCCACCGAGTTCTTCGGCGTCCAGCCGGACATCGCGTGCCTCGCCAAGAGTATCGGCGGCGGCGTGCCGATCGGCGCGTTCGCCGGCCGCGGCGAGGTGATGAGCGTCATCGAGCGCATCCCGGATCGGGAGGCCCCCGGCGTCGGGGTGGGGCATTCCACGATTCCTGGAGGCGCCACCCGCGTCGCCCACCTGGGGACCTTCAACGGCAATCCGCTCTCGATGGCCGCCGGCGTGGTGACGCTGACCAGGATCCTGACTC
Source organism: Chloroflexota bacterium (assembly GCA_005880165.1). GTDB lineage: Bacteria > Chloroflexota > Limnocylindria > QHBO01 > QHBO01 > CF-82. The sequence continues at coordinate 7,688 of VBJP01000120.1, forward strand.
GCGACGCCTATCCGCAGCTCCACGCCATGGCGGATCGGCTGACCGCTGGCTGCCAGGCGGTGGTCGAGGAGTTCGGGCTGCCGGGGTACGCCATCAACGTCGGGCCCAAGGGGTGCGTGATGTTCACCCCCGCGCGAGTGACCAGCTACCGCGACTTCATTGGCCTCGACGCGGAGCTGTGGTCAGCCGCCTTCTTCTACCTGGCCAATCGGGGCATCCTGCTGCCACCGGGTCCCGACGACCAGTGGACGCTATCGGTCCAGCACACCAATGAGGAGATCGACAGCCACGTGGCCACCTTCCGCGAGTTCGCGCAGGAGCTCGCCGGCTGATGCGCCATCGGCACCGATGAGGAGGCAGGATGGGACTGCTTGAGCGCTGGGCGCGACCGTTCAGCGGGTTCGGAGCCTGGCTGGCCAAGCTGACGAACGGCATCTATCGGTCACTCGGCTTCCCGGGACGACTCTTCCAGGACCTGATGAACGGGTCCTTTCTTGGCCACTCGACTCACGGCCTGCTGACCGATGCGGCGGTCGGCGCGGTCACGGCGCTGCTGGTGCTCGACGCCGTGGCGGTCGTCTTCGGCGCGGATGGATCCGGCTTCGAGACCGCCTCGCTGGTGGTGCTGGGCTTCGGCGCGCTGTCGGCCTGGGGCGCCGTCCTCGCCGGCCTCACCGACCACAAGGACGTCGATCCCGGCGACGCACGGAACATGGCGACACTCCATGGGCTGATCAACATCGTGGCCACCATCGGCTACACGGTCGCCTTCTTTGTGCGCCTGGGGAGTGGCGTGGGAGCCGCGCGCTGGATCAGCCTGGTTGCCTTCCTGCTGCTGGCCAGCGGGGCGTTCATCGGCGGCCACCTCGTCTACAAGTACGGGGTGATGGTCAACCACAACGCGTTCAGCGGCGGACGCCGCGCCAAGGAGTTCACGCCGATCCTGCCGTCCGCCGAGCTACCGGAGGGGACACCGACCAAGTCCGCCATCGGACCCACCAACCTGGTGCTGGTTCGTCGCGGCGATCTGGTGTACGCGCTGAAGGCGACCTGCACGCACGCCGGTGGCCCGCTCGCCGAGGGAACCCTCAACGGGGACACCATCACCTGCCCGTGGCACGGGTCGGTGTTCCGCCTCTCCGACGGCGCCGTGCGCCACGGCCCGGCGCAGACCCGCGAGATCGCGTATCGAGCGCGGATCAGCGAAGGGCAGGTCGAGGTCCAGGGCCCCATCGACTGAGGGCCCGGGCTCGGGCGGATTGAGTATCCTGTCGGGGTCCGGCGCGAGCCCGCACGAGGATCCCGCGTGACCTACCTGCCGACCTCTGAGCACGACGAGCTGCGCGCGGTCGTGCGCGAGCTCGCGGAGGAGCGGATCGCGCCGCGCGCGACGGAGGTCGACCAGCGCGCAGAGTTCCCGTGGGACCTCAAGGAGCTGCTCGCCCGCCAGGACCTGCTTGGCACCAGCTTCGAGGAACGCTACGGCGGCACGGGGCTCGACGAGATCAGCCAGGTCATCCTGGTCGAGGAACTGGCGCGCGCCGACGCCACGACCAGCCTGATCCCCATCGTCCAGAAGCTCGGCTCCCTGCCCATCACCCTGGCCGGCAGCGACGAGCAGAAGGAGCGCTACTTCCCGCGCCTGGCCAGCGGGGAATGGCTGATCGCCTTTGGGCTGACCGAGGCCGCGGCAGGAAGCGATGTGGCCGCGAACCGGACGCGCGCTCGACGTGACGGAGATGCGTACGTGCTCAACGGCTCCAAGCGGTTCATCACCCATGGCTCCATCGCCAACGTGCTCACGGTTTTCGCCCTGACCGATCCGGCGGCGGGCGGGCGCAAGGGGATGTCCGCATTCATCGTGGAAACCGATGCGCCCGGCTTCTCCTCCCCGAGGCTCGAGCACAAGCTGGGAATCCGCGGCTCGCCCACCGCCGAGCTGCAGTTCGACGATGTCCGGGTGCCCGTTCAGAACCGCCTTGGCGAGGAGGGAGAAGGTTTCAAGATCGCCATGGAGACGCTCGACCGCTCGCGCTTGGGGATCGCGGCCCAGGCGGTGGGGATCGCCCAGGGCGCCCTCGATGCGGCCGTCGCCTACGCCGCGGAGCGCCAGCAGTTCGGACAGCCGATCGGGGAGTTCCAGGGGATCCAGTTCATGCTCGCCGACATGGCCAGCCAGACCGAGGCTGCTCGACAGCTCACCTACGCGGCGGCCGCGCGGGTCGAGGCACTTGCTGCCGACCTGCCGTACTGGACGAGCGCCGCGAAGCTCATCGCCGGCGACACGGCCATGCGGGTCACGAGCGACGCCGTCCAGATCTTCGGGGGCTACGGCTACATCACCGAGTATCCGGTCGAGCGGATGATGCGGGACGCGAAGATCACCCAGCTGTACGAGGGCACCCAGCAGATCCAGCGGATGGTGATTGGCCGGCAGCTGTTGCAGCGAGCGGGTGTCGGCGGTCGCGTGCGGGCAAAGAGCGCGGCTCGAGCGTGAAGATCGTCGTCTGCGTCAAGCAGGTGCCCGCCACCACGGCGGAGAAGCGCTACACGTCCGACTTCCGGCTTGACCGCACCTCGGCCGAATCGGTCATCAATCCCCTCGACGAGTACGCGATCGAGCAGGCCCTGCGCCTTCAGGAGGCCGGGACAGTCGAGTCGGTCGCGTACCTCTCGATGGGACCGGAACAGGCCTCCGAGGCGTTGCGCCGTGCGCTGGCGATGGGCGGCGACGAGGCCTACCTGGTGACCGATGGCGGCCTGGCCGGCGCGGATCTGTGGGCGACCGCCCGGGTCCTGGCCGCGGCCCTGGACAAGCTCGCGCCGGATGTGGCGCTGATGGGCATGGCCTCCGACGACGCGAAGGGCTCGCTGGTGCCCGGAGCGGTCGCCGCCATCCGTGGCCTCCCGCTCCTCTCGTATGGGTCCGAGCTCCGGCTGGAGGATTCGGTCGCCCGCATCCGGAGGCTCAACGCGACCGGCTACGACATCATCGAGGCTCCGCTTCCGGTCATCGCCAGCGTCACCGACCAGGTGGGCGAGCCACGCTATGCGAGCCTGAAGGGCATCATGGCCGCGAAGCGCAAGCCGCTCGAGACCTGGTCGCTCGCCGACCTGGGGATCAGCGCGGATGAGCTGCGTGGTGCGGCCCTCACGCGCGTCATCGAGGTGCGGCCGCCGGAAGCCAAGGCGCCGACGGAGCGGATCGAGAGCATCCCGCCCGAGGAAGCGGCTACCCGGATCGCCGACTGGCTGGCGGCGCGCAAGCTGATATGAGCGATGTCTTCTTCGTGGCCGAGTTCGCGGGCACACCCGCCCGCTCCGCGCAGGAGCTTGCCAGCGGCGCCGCCACGCTCGCACAGGAGGCCGGAGGTCAGGCGGTGGGCCTTGCCTATGGCGAGGGAGCGGCCGACAGCGCCGCGGCGCTGGGGAGCTGGGGTGCCGCTCGCGTGATCGTGCTGGGCGACACCAACGCGCCCGCGATCACCCACGCCGCGGCCGCGGCATCGGCCATTCGCGATGGGGGATTGGCGCTGCTGGCGCCGGCGACGCCGAACGGACGGGACCTCGCCGCGGCGATGGTCGGGCTCCTCGGTGTTCCTGCCTTCGGCCCGGTGCGCGCGGTCAGGTTCGAGGACGGCCGGCTGAGGGCTGAGGCGGAGCACCTGGACCGGCCGTGGTCCTGGCGCTGGCCGGTACGTTCACCCCCGAAGACAGCTCCGGGACCGCCTCGGTGGAGACCGCGGAGACCGCGGAGACCGCGTCCGCCGATGGAGGCCCGCTGGCAGCGGCGCGCATCGTGGAGAGCCATGCGGAGGGCAAGGCGGCGGTCAACCTCGAGGAGGCGCAGGTCATCGTCGCGGGCGGACGCGGCGTCGGAAGCGCGGACGGCTTCGCGCAGCTCCAGCAGCTGGCTGACGCGCTCGGCGGTGCCGTTGGCGCCAGCCGGGCCGCAGCGGATGCGGGTTGGGTACCCTATCAGCTCCAGATCGGCCAGACGGGCAAGGTCGTGAAACCGGCGCTCTACCTGGCGGCCGGCATCTCCGGCGCCATTCAGCACCGGGTGGGTATGCAGACAGCGGAGAATGTGGTGGCCATCAACAAGGACCCGGACGCGCCCATCGGAGAGTTCGCGGACCTATTCGTGGTGGGAGACCTGTTTGCGATCATCCCCAGATTGACCGATGAGATCCGTCGTCGAAAGGGAGCCTGACAGACCGATGCCGCCCCGCCCGCCCGTCATGCTGGTGGTCGTGATGGCCGCCGCCTCGCTGCTCCCCGCGAGCCTCTTTCGCGGCAAGCGCCGCTCGTTCACCGGTCACGCCCGCGAGCTGATGCACTACCGCTCGATCCTGGCCGGCTACACGGGCCGCATCGACACCACCCTCGGCGAGCTGGGCGAGCTGTCCGACGCGCTGCGACGCCGGGACGTCGACATCGACGAGGCGGTCGATCGGCTGGCGTCCGGCGAGGACGAGCTGGATGTCATCGCCGACGAGATGCGCGAGATGGAGGCGCCGGAGCAGCTGCACGAGCTCCACCTGGAGTACGAGGCCAATCTTGAGCGGGCCCTGCGGGGGATCGTGACCGCCGAGCGTGGATGCGGCCTCACCCGACAGCGCCACCGCCCGCCGGACGACGAGGAGGCGCTTGCCTACTGGAAGCGCGGGCACGCCAACATCGTGCATGCCCGGATGCGTATGCAGGAAGTGGCGGAGGTGCTCCTGGCTTGGGAGCCGGGCCGCCCAGCCGAGGTGAGCGTCCACACCCGCCTCCGTCGGGACGCCTGATCCCGGCCTCAGGCGGCCAGCTCTTCGGGAATCGCGCGCAGCTCGACGACCTCGCCCAACCGCAGGATGCGGAGGCGCATCGCGCGCCCGATCGCCTCGTCAAGCATGAGTCGCTGCAGGTCGCCCGCGTCGGCGACGGCGTGGCCGTCGACGTCCAGGATGAGGTCACCGGTGCGCAGGCCGGCGGCCGCTGCCGGACTGCCGGGAACCACCTCCTCGACGCCGATTCCGGCGGCGTGGCCAAGGCGGCGGGCGATCCGTTGAGAAAGCGGGCGGCGGGCGCCGGCGATCCCGAGCCAGGCGCGGCGCACCCGGCCGTCGTGAAGCAGCGAAGCAATGATGCGCCGCGTGGTGGCGCCGATGGGGATGGCGAGCCCAAGACCGATCCCGGCCACCGCGGTGTTGATGCCGACCACCTCGCCCGTAGCGTCGGCCAGCGCCCCTCCGGAATTGCCGGGGTTGAGGGCGGCGTCGGTCTGGATGACGTTCTCGACGACGCGGGTGCCGGAGTTCGCCCGAGCCGCCAGCGACCGCCCGAGGGCGCTTACGACGCCGGCGGTGACGGTCCCGGTCAGGCCGAGCGGCGATCCGACGGCCACGACCAGCTGCCCCACACGGAGCCGATCCGCATTTCCGAGCGTCGCGGCGTCGAGCCGCTCATTGCTGGCATCAACCTTGGCGATCGCCAGGTCGGAGAGCGGGTCTCGCCCGACGATCTCGATGCGACGCTCGGCACCGTCGCTGAAGACCGCCGTGCCACTGTCGGCGGCGTCCACCACGTGCGCCGCGGTCAGGAGGTAGCCATCCGGCGTGAAGACGACGGCGGAGCCGCTGCCGGTCGGGCGCCAACCGGTGGCCTGTCTTCGGCCGGTCCGCAGCTGGACGACGCGCGGAAGCAGACGCTCCGCGACGCCGGTCACGATCTGGGAGTAGGCGTCCAACGCCGCCCGTTCGGTCGTTGTCATCAGTAACTTGCAATCTACAAGTTGCGTCAAGTTGCTTCAACTGCAGGATCCCGGCGGAGCCCGTCGGCGCGTGCAGCCAGGGTCACCAAATGATCCAAGGCGCAGCGGCGACCGAATTCAGGCTTCGTTGGTTGGTAGGAGAACGCCAGGCGCCCACCCGGCATGAATGCTCCTGCTAGGGCGACTGAAGCAGTTCCGACGGCGAGGATGGCTCCCATATCTTGTGGTAGCCTGTGCATCGGTACCACTGCTGGTATAGCCCGTACGAGGATGCTGCATGCGCTGTCCCCGTTGCAACGAAACCGGAACCCGCGTCATCGACTCGCGCGACCTGGAGGGCGGAAGCACCATCCGCCGCCGTCGCGAATGCGAAGCGTGCGCCTATCGGTTCACCACCTATGAGCGGCCGGAAGGCGCGCGGCTGACGGTCCTCAAGCGCGACGGCTCGCGCCAGGAGTTCGATCGCAACAAGCTGCAGGCGGGCCTCCTCAAGGCCCTCGAGAAGCGCCCGGTCACCCTGGAGCGCGTCGAGCAGGCCGTGGACGAGATCGAGGGCAGCATTCGGTCCCGTGGTGAAGCGGAGATCTCGTCCAAGGAGATCGGGCGGCTGGCAACCGAGGCGCTGCGCGACATCGACCAGCTGGCCTACATTCGCTTCGCATCGGTCTATCACTCGTACGAAGACATCGATACCCTCAAGCGCGAAGTGGACCGCCTCATGGGACAGCGCCAGGGCACCCCGGAGTGAGCATCGCGTGATCCTTTCCGACCGCGATATCCGGTCCGCGATCGACGCGGGCCGGATCGTGATCGATCCGTTCAGCCCAGACGCCATCCAGCCGTCGAGCGTCGACCTGCACGTCGACCGCCGCTTCCGCGTCTTCCGCAACAGTCGCTATCCGTTCATCGACGTGCGAGAAGAGCAGCCGGACCTGACCGAGCTCGTGGAGATCGACGCGGAGCAGCCGTTCATCCTGCACCCAGGCGAGTTCGTGCTGGGTTCGACGCTCGAACGCGTCGTGCTGCCAGACGACCTGGTCGCTCGATTAGAAGGAAAGTCGAGTCTTGGGAGGCTCGGTCTGCTCATTCACTCGACCGCCGGCTACGTCGACCCCGGCTGGGACGGCAACCTGACGCTCGAGCTGAGCAACGTGGCGAACCTGCCGATCACCCTCTACTACGGGATGAAGATCGGGCAGATCAGCTTCCAGCAGATGAGCTCGCCCGTCGAGGTGGCCTACGGCGACTCGCGCATCGGGTCGAAATACCGCGGTCAGCGCGACCCGACGGCCAGCCTCTACCACCGTGATTTCGACCGTGGGCGCGTTCTCCCAGGCGACGGTAGCCGCAATCGCGGCTGAGCCTGCCGGACCGATGGACGCCGATTCGGAGCGCCTCTACGCGATCACGCCCGATGCGGAAGCCCGCGAGTTCGCCGGGGGCGTTCGCGTGCGGGTGGTGCGGGCCGGATGGTTCCGGCCCGATGCCGGTGGCTTCTTCGGCGTCGTGCCAAAGCCCCTCTGGTCGCGGCTGGTGGAGGCCGATGAGCGGGGGAGGATCCTGTGCCGGCTGAACCTGCTGCTGGTCGAGAGCGTGGGGAAGCGGCTCCTGGTCGAGACCGGCACCGGTGAGCGGATGCGGGACAAGGACCGCGACATCAAGGGGATCGAGGGCGGGAATCCAGCTGTCGCGCTGCAGGCCGTGGACGTCGACCCGGACACGATCGACTTCGTGATCGTCAGCCACCTCCATTACGACCACGCTGGCGGGATGGTCGGCGCCGACGGCCGCCCGCTCTTCGCACGCGCCCGGTACGTGGTGCAGCGTGACGAGGCGGCCGCGGCGCGCGGCGATGAGCTGCGATTGCAGGGCATCATGGAGACCGAGCAGCTCGAGCTGGTCCGCGCGGCGGGTCAGCTGGCCGAGGTGCACGGCGACGTCGAAGTCGTGCCCGGCGTGACGGTGATCCCGACTGGTGGCCACACGCGTGGCTCCCAGGCGGTCATGATCGGACAGGCCGCATCCGCGCAGGAGAACGGCGTCGCCGAGCGGGCCGTCTTCTTCGGTGATCTCATCCCGACCCGCTGGCAGCTGCCGGTGCGCTGGACCAGCGCCTTCGACGATTACCCGGTGGAGGCCGTCGAGGTGCGCCACCGGCTGCTCACGCGCGTGGTCGATGACGGATGGTGGTGCTACTTCACCCACGACCCTGGCGCGCTTCCCGTCCAGCTCGAACGAACCGAAAAGGGCGCCATTGCGGTGCGGGCTTCCACGCGCGGGGTATAGTCCCATCCGCGGAGGCCAATGCTCGCGCCCGGCGCGGGAGCGCAGAGTCGTTCAGGCAATGACCCAGGCCCCCGGGGGAGACGTGCTCATCGTCGAGGATGACCCCGCGCTCCGCGAGGTCTATGGCGAGGTGCTTGCCGGCGAGGGATTCGGGATCCGCCTTGCAGCCAATGGACATGAGGCGCTCGCACTGCTCAACGCGGCACCGGAACTGCCGTGTGCCATCCTCCTGGACCTGCGCATGCCCGGCATGAACGGCTGGGAGCTGGCCGATCGGCTCCGCGACACCGTGCGTTGGCAGCGCTTGCCTATCGTGGTGATCGCGGCCCACTACCTCGTCGCCGACGAGGCCGAACGGATCGGCGCGGCATCCTGGCTGCAGAAGCCGGTGACCCTCGATCGGCTGGTGGCGGCCGTCCGTGGCGCGTGCGCACCACTCGGGGGAGCCGCCTGACCATGGCCAAGGGGCTTCCAAGCTGGGCGAGGCGAATCCCGTGAGAGGCCACGCGGCGACCCCCTCGAGCCGCGCGGCGCCGTCGCGAAGCCGGCGGCATCGCATCTCCCCCGCAGGCAAGAAGACCAAGGGACACGGCTGGATCGGGTCCGCTGA
>VBJP01000121.1 GCA_005880165.1 Chloroflexota bacterium
TCTCGACCTTGTAGGTCTGGGTCGGTGGGGTGTGGTGATACAGCAGGCTGGCGCGCCCGGCGAACCCCTCGACCCCGAACAGCTCCTCCGCGTACAGGGACCCGTCCGGCTTGCGGAACTGGGTGTGCCGCTTGTGCGGCACGTCGCCGCGCTGGACGTAGAACATGTGCCGCCATTCTAGGCGGCGGTAGTCGCATCTCCGCCACGGCCCCGGCCGGTCGAAGGAGCAGAATTGCCGATATGACCTTTACCGTGACCCGCCTGAACCATGCGGTGCTCTTCGTCCGCGAGGTGGATCGCGCGGCCGAGTTCTACCACCGGGTCTTCGGCTTCGAGGAGCTCGAGCGACCCGCGGGCATGCGCGCCGCGTTCATGCGCGCGCCTGGCGGTGAGAACCACCACGACCTCGGCCTCTTCGAGGTGGGTGCCACGGCACCGCGCCCGATGCGCGGCTCGGTTGGCCTCTACCACCTCGCCTGGGAGGTCGCGACCATCGAGGACCTGGCGCGCGCCCAGGGCGCGCTCGCGGAGGCCGGTGCACTCTCCGGCGCGAGCGATCACGGCGTGAGCAAGTCCCTCTACGGCCGCGACCCAGACGGGCACGAGTTCGAGGTGATGTGGCGGGTCCCACGCGAGGCGTGGGGCGAGCTCGAGAACCAGGCCCCGATCCTTCCGCTCGACCTCGAGAAGGAGCTTGCGCGCTGGGGAGCCGGCGCCTCCGTCGAGTAGGGGGTCAGTTGCTCCGCTCGTTGTTCGCAACGGCAGCCAGGATTGCCTTCACCTCGAACGGCGTCAGACCCGGGTGCTTCGACAGCAGCAGGGCCACGAGCGCGGTGATGTGCGGCGCGGCAAACGAGTTGCCGGTGGCCACGGTCATGCCGCCGTCGCGCCAGGCGACAGGCACGTCAACGCCCCACGCCCCGAACTCGACCGGCGGCTTGGGGTTGTAGAAGAACCGCCACGGATCCGGATCGCCGTGCGCCGCGACGCTGATCACCGAGCTGAACAGCGACGGGTAGCTGGGGCCGGGCACGTTGTTCGCGGCGCTCACCAGCACCACGCCCTTGAAATAGGCCTCGTCGGCGAGCTCGTGGAAGACCGGAAAGAGGGCGTCGCTCTTGCTCGACAGGCTCAGGTTGGCGACGCGCACGGGTCGCTGGATCGCGTTGTCGAGGGCCTCGGCGAAGGCCGCTCCCTTCCCCTTGAGGTCTGAGCCAAGCACCCGGATGGAGATCAGGTCGACCAGCGGAGCCATGCCCGCGATGATGCCCGCGCAGGCGGTGCCGTGGCCGAAGAGGTCGCCGCCGACGGGATCGCGCACCGTCTTCGCCTCGCCGCCCTGGAGCTCGATCGACCAGCTCTCCTTGAGGCGGCCTCTGACGGCGGGGTGATCGCCTTCCACCCCGGAGTCGATGATCGCCACGCTGATTCCTTCGCCAGTCGCGCCGCCAAAGGCCCACTCGCGGTCGATCGTCTCGAGGGCGGGGAGGCGCGTCAGGCCCTGGCGGGTGTCCGGATTGAATGGCTCGGACCAGGCGGGCAGCTCCTCAATGGATGGCATCGGTCCGTCACCGGAACCTGGCGCGGCCGCGGTGTGCTCGGTGTTCGGCGACCACGCGGAGGATGTCGCCGACCAGGTCGAGCTCGCTCTCGCCCAGGTCGCGGAGGCGACTCACCTCGTCGACCAGCGCCCAGAACGGAGTCTCCTCGTTCACGTCGAGCTCGCTGGCGACGGCGGACACCAGGGCCTCGACCTGGTCTGCGGTGAGCTCGGACTCCACCTGGCGCAACGAGCTGGCGATGAGGCTCGGCAGGTCGCGCTGGACGCGGGTGGCGGCGATGGCAGCGGCCGCCTGGCTGGCGAAGACGGCCAGGAGCTCCATGTCGCGCATGGTGAACGAAGGAGCCGAATGCTTGTCGAGAACCTGGAGGACGCCCACCGTCTCCGTCCCGTTCACGAGCGGCACCGCCGCGATCGAGCGCGGGACGTATCCGGTCTTCTCTGCCACGGCGCGGTCCCAGCGTGGATCGGCGGCCACGTCGGACAGGGCGAGGGATTCGCCGGTCGAGTACACGTAGCCGGCGATGCCCTGGTTGGGCGCGACCGACATGCCGACGGCGCCGGCGCCCTTTGGGCCGGAGGCAACGCGGTACTCGAGGCGCTCAGGATTTCTCTCGAAGAGGGCGATCGATGCCGCCTCCGCCTCGAAGAGACGCACCGTGGCGTCGACGATCGACTGGAGGAGGCGAACCTCGACCTCTGGCTGGAAGCGGCTGGCGACAACACCACGCCGCGCCGCTTCCCGGAAGGTCAGCAGCGCGGCGTTGAGGGTCGGATCGGTGGAGTCCCTGGAGGGCGGCCCCATCGATCAGAGGCCAGCGGTCATGAGGCGGTTAGCGATCCTCTGTCGGGGGGTCGACGTGTCCTCACCCTCGGCCTTGGCGATCTTCGCGACCCTGGCGATGTTTCCGCCGGTCCGCTCGCTGTCAGCCCTGGCGATCTTGGCGATGTGGCCTGACGTGTCCTCGCCCTCGGCCTTGGCGACCTTGGCCACCTTGGCGACCTTGGCGACCTTGGCGCTGTGGCCCTCGGTGTCGTCCTGGTCGATCTTGGCGATCTTCGCGATCTTGGCGATCTTCGCGATGTGACCCTCGGTGTCGTCGTCGTCGATCTTGGCGATCTTGGCGATCTTGGCGATCTTTGCGATGCCCTTGTCCGGTCCGCTGCTGGCCATTTGGTTCCTCTCTTCCCTTTCGGGGTGGTTGTCTACCCGTTGAGTGCTGGATTCGATGTGGGGAGCGTACGACGGGGCCGCAAGTGGCCGCAGCGAGTCTGCGACATGGGCGATGTCAACTTGGCGACATGCACGCCCATCACCGTGCTGCCCGCCTGGCGAGGGCCGCGGCATCGGTCACCGTGAGAGTATCGCGCTCGATACGGACCAGGCCATCCGAGATCAGGCCGCCCAGGAGCTTGTTCACGCTCTGGCGGGTGCCTCCGATCATCGCCGCAAGGTCCGATTGCGTATACGGCCAGTCGAGTGCGACCTCCCCGTTGGTCGCTGGCGTCGCCTGCTCGCTCAGCTGCACGAGGCGCCGCGCCAGCCGGCCCGCCAGGTCCAGGAAATGGAGCTCCTCCACGTGGCCGGTGAGGCGTCGCAGCTCCGCGACCAGGGCTGCCAGGAGGGCGTCGCGCAGCTCGGTGTGCGCGTTGAGCAGCTCCATGAAGACCGATCGCGAGAGCAGCAGCGTCTCCGTCGGCTCGATGGCGGTGGCCGTAGCGGAGCGCGGCTGGCCGTCGAGCAGCGCCAGCTCTCCGAAGAAATCCGGGGGATGCAGGGTGGCGATGATCGCCTCGTCCCCTTCCGCGGAGGGAAGCACGATCTTCACCGAGCCCGAGGCGATGATGTGCAGCGAGTCCCCGGCATCGCCCTGGTGGAAGATCACCTCGTTGCGCCGAAATCGACGAATGCGCAGATGGTTGGCCACCGCCTCGAGGACGCCACTCTCGCAGCCGAAGAAGAGAGGACATTGGCGGAGGCTGTCGATCGCGAACCGATCGTCGGTCATCGAAGCGGGGACCCCTCCCATGCGCTCACGGCGCGGGCCGCGCCAGATATCTGGGCCGCAGTGCAGCGCAGTGTAGCGGCGTGGGGGACGTCTGACGAGGCATCGGTACACTGCTGCCCCGTGCCTTTGCAGCTTCCGGTGGTCACCTCACCGGCGCATCTCGCCCACGATGGCCTTCTAGAGGTGATGGGTGGCCGCCCCGTCCCCTGCTACGAGAAGCCGGAGCGCATCTCCGCGATCGAGCGCGCACTGATGGATACGGGTGGCCATCGGTTCATGCCGGTGCGCGAGCACGGCCTGCGACCCATCACCGACGTCCACGAGCCAGCCCTGGTCGACCTGCTCGAGCATGTCTGGACCGATGCCATCGCGTCGGGCGCCACCGATGGCGCCGCTCCGCTCATTCCGGACACATTCCTGGTCGGCCCCCTGGCCGCCGGTGGCTTCGGCGGGGAAGGGACTGCGAGGCCGGCGCGGCTCGGCGCGCACTGCCTCGACACCGCGACACCGATCGTGGCGGGCACCTACCTGGCGGCACGGGCCGCGGTCGACGTGGCGCTGACCGCCGCGGAGATCGTGCTCGACGGCGAATCGCTGGCTTACGGCCTCTGCCGGCCTCCCGGTCATCACGCGGCGCAGGCGATGTACGGCGGGTACTGCTTCTTCAACAACGCCGCGATCGTGGCCGAGCACCTCTGCGGCACCGGCGCCACCCGCGTGGCGATCCTGGACATCGACTACCACCACGGCAACGGCACGCAGCAGATCTTCTGGGAGCGCAGCGATGTGCTCTACGTCTCGCTCCACGCCGACCCGGCGCGGGCCTATCCCTACTTCTCCGGCCACGCCGAGGAGACCGGCGGCGGGCCAGGCCGGGGTTTCAACCGCAACTTCCCGCTGCCGGCCGGCACGCGCGTCGACGCCTATGCGGCAGCCCTGGATGAGGCCTGCGCGACCATCACCGACCTCGATCCCGATGCGCCCCTCGTCGTCTCGCTCGGGTTCGACACCTACGAGCGCGATCCCATCGGCGACCTCGCCCTCACGACCGATGACTACGCGCGCATCGGCGCCATGATCGCGGGGCTGAACCGGCCCACGGTGCTCCTGCAGGAGGGTGGCTACGCCATCGACGCGATCGGCGCCAATGCGGTGAGCTTCCTCTCCGGGTTCGGTGCCTAGCTCGCCGACAGGAGCTCGCCGAGCATGCTGGGCTCCACGTTGCCTCCCGAGATGAGCACGACTCGAGCGCCGTCTCCGGGCGGTCGCGCGACGCGGCCGGTCAGGTGAGCGGCCATGGCCGCGGCACCGGATGGCTCGGCGACGAGGCGAGCTCGCGTGGCAAGCAGCACCATCGCATCGCGGATCTCGTCGTCGCTGACCGTCACGATCTCATCGACCATCGCTTGCAGGTGGGCAAAGGGCAGCCCGCCGACCGCACTGACGCGCAGCCCATCGGCGATGGTGCGGCCGGTCTGCTCGGCCGGCCAGCTGACGATCTCGCCTGCCGCCAGCGAATCGCGTGCGTCCGCCGCCGCATCGGGCTCCACCCCAATCACGCGCGCACCAGGAGCCAGCGCCTTGACGGCAGCCGCCACGCCCGAAATCAGGCCTCCGCCGCCGACGGGCACGATGACGCTCGTCACCTCCGGCAGGTCGTTGGCGATCTCCAGGCCTGCGGTCCCCTGCCCGGCGATGATGTCCGGGTCGTCGAAGGGCGGGACCATCGCGTAGCCGTGCTCGGCCGCAAGCCGTTCGGCCACCATCCGCCGCTCATCCGAGCCCGGGCCGCAGCGGACGATCTCGGCTCCGTCGCGCTCCACGCCGGCTACTTTCACCGGGGGCGCGTTGGTGGGCATGACGATCACGGCCCGCACCCCGAGCAGTCGCGCGGAACGGGCGACGGCCTGGGCATGGTTTCCCGACGAGTAGGTGATGACGCCTGCGCGCCGCTCGGCATCGCTCAGCGCGGTGAGCTTGGCATGCGCCCCGCGGATCTTGAATGCACCGACCGGCTGGATGTTCTCCGGCTTGAGCCACGTCGACTCGTCCCACGAGACGAGAGGCGTGCGCAGCGCTACGCCGCGGATGCGGTCCGCCGCTGCGCGGATCTGATCGAGCGTGACCAGGCCTGTGGGGTTGGCCATTAACCGATGATCGTCCTCAGCCGGCACGAAGCTGGTCGAGCTGGTCGGCATGCTCCTCGAGATGCGCGACAATGAAGCGCTCCAGGATCTCGGCCGGCCTCATGATGCCGCGCGTCGGATGCAGCCCGCGCGCCCCCCACGCGTCAGCTGGCAGCGCGTCGAGCTGTTCAACGGTAGCCGCGATGCCATCGGTCACGCGCTTCAGGAGCGCCGCTGGGTCGCCATGGCGGTCTCGCTCGATGGCCGCGATCCGGCCCGGGTCCGTCTTGGTCCTTCCGAAGGCGATCGGTTCGGGCTCGCCTGATGCCTGGCGCCCGAGGATGTCACGGATCTGCCCGAGCCAGTACCACGGGAACTCGGCCAAGTGAGCCCAGACCTGCCCGGCCTCCCAACGCTCGGTTCCGCCGGGATCGGGATCGGTCAGTCCTGGCGGCAGCCCGGCAGCCGCGTGCTCCTCGAGGCGGCGCTGCACCGCGCGCAGGCGAACCAGCGCGCCCTGCTGCCCGGTCACGACGGCCTGGCCCCGCGCGCCGTGCCGCCGGACGGCCGCTCGACGATGGGCGTGGTCAGCGTCCCGAGCCGCTCGATCGCCAGCGTCACGGTGTCGCCTGGCTGCAGGTAGCGCTTGAGCACCTCGTCCTTGACCTCCAGCAGGCATCCGGTCCCGACCGTCCCCGACCCGATGAGATCGCCCGCTCGCAGGTGGACGTCGGCGCTGGCACGCGCCAGCATCTCGCCAAAGGAGAACTGGGCGCTCGACCACGCCCCGTGGCTGGTCTCCAGGCCGTTTACATAGGCGGTCATCTGCAGAGCGTAGGCCTCGCCGGCGCGGGCATCGGCGAGCTCGTCGGGCGTCACCAGCCAGGGACCGATGGTGGTGGCGAAGTCCTTGCCCTTGGCGGGACCCAGGCGCACCGTCGTCTCCTCTCGCTGGAGATCGCGCGCCGACCAGTCGTTGAGGATCAGGTAGCCGCCGATCGCCTCGTCGGCGCGGTCGGGTTCCAGGTCGATGGCTGGGGTATCGACCAGCGCTCCGACCTCGAGCTCATAGTCGAGCTCTTCGCTGCCTTGCGGCAGCCAGACCGGGTCGCCCGGTCCGCGGATCTCGCTGACGTTGCCGAAGTAGAATATCGGCAGCCGGTACCAGGCCTCCGGAACGGTGCCGCCGCGTCGCTCCCACATCGTCTTGACGTGGCGTTCGAAGGCGTAGAAGTCGCGAAGGCTCGGCGGCCGGAGGATGGGCGGACCGAAGCGCAGGTCGGTGATGGGCAGGATCGCCTCATCATCCTCGCCGGCCGCCGCATAGCCGTCCACGATCTCGGCGAGCGCCTCCACACGCATGCCGCGCGCCAGGTGATCATCGAGCGTCGTCACCGGCTGCCGGAAGAGCGCCGAGTTGTGCACCCGGCGCGGATCCTCGACGACGAGACCCTGGCGCGCCTCCTCGAGGTCGAGCCACCGCCCGGCCTGCGCGTCACGAGCGACGGCGAGGCGCCAGGGCGTTCCTGCGGGCGCGTTGCGCTCGCGAACATGAGCGACCTTCACAGGCCTTGGAGTCTAGCCTCCGGAGATCCGGGGCAGATCAACGGTCGTGACAGAATGGCGGCCGCCATGACCCGCCTTCAACACAAGAAGCTCGATCACCCGGATGAGCTCCGCCCGTACCTCGCGAGAGGACGCACGGAGATCTTTCAGCTCGACGACATCGTGGTCGGGCGGATGATCATGGAACCGGGCTGGCGATGGTCCGTCGATGTCCGACCGACGGTCGGGACGGAGCGCTGCCCGTACCATCACATGGGGCTCGCTCTGTCCGGTGTCCTGCACGTCGAGTTGGAGGATGGCTCGGAGCTCGACATAGGCCCGAACGAGGTCTACGAGATTCCGGCCGGTCACGAAGCTTGGGTCGTGGGCGACGAGGCCTGGGTGGCGCTCGATTTTGCCGGCGCGCGCGCCTACGCGAGACCGGCGGCGGGGACCGGCGAGCGGATCCTGGTCACGCTGCTGTTCACCGACATCGTGGAGTCGACCGCCACCCTGGAGCGCATCGGCGACAAGGCTTGGCGCGACCTGCTCTCTCGGCATCGGGAGCGAATGCAGACCGAGCTGGATCGCTTCCGCGGTCGGGAAATCGCCAGCACCGGCGACGGAATGCTGGCGGCCTT
>VBJP01000095.1 GCA_005880165.1 Chloroflexota bacterium
CCACCACCACTCGCCCCGTTTGGCTCGGCGTCCTGCGTGGCATCACCGCGCCCGCCATGGCCATCGGCGTGATCATGATCCTGGTAGGCGCGATCGGGACCACCGGCATCGGTTCCCTGGGCGCTGGGGGCGCCGCCCCCGCGCTGACCAGCAGCGGTGCGGGCGCTGCTCAGGCCTCGACTGCCCCGGCGCCGGCCGCGCAGGTACCCGGCGGCAAGACGCGTGGATCACCGTCCGCGAGCGCCTCGGGAGGCACGACTGGTCTCTTCGGGAATGAGAGTGGCCGCGCTCAGTACCGCGCGTCGACACCGAGCGGCGCATTGATCGTCGAAACGGGCACCTCGCGGCCGCCCTTCGAGTGGCTCCTGGGTGCCGGAGTCGTTCTTCTTGCGGCGGCCTTCGTGGCGCGCGGCTACGTGCGCCGCCGGCTGGCCGCTTAGGCGAGCCTGCCCGCGACCACGGCCGCGGCCAGCAGCATCAGGATCAGCGCCGCAACGAGCAGCGCCGCCCAACCGGTGTCCCAGAAGGTCTGCTGCTGAGGCGCCAACCTCGATGGGCGCCGGGTGGGCGAGACGGGCACCTCGCCGGGCATTCGACGCACGCGTGGCGCCGCCAGTGTCTCAGCGGCGGTCATCCGCCATGCTGCCCAAGTGCGCGTCGTGCTCGGCTGGGCCGGGCGGATGGGCATGCGTGTCGGGCCCCAGTGCCGCATTGGAATGCCACCGGCCGGGTGCTCGCGATCCCAGGCTTCCTTGCGCGCCGGCGTGGAGAGGATCCGCCAGGCATCGTTGATGCGGCGCATGCGCTCGGTGCCGGACTGGTCCGGGTGGAGGTCGGGATGGAAGCGCTTTGCCAACCGGCGGTGCGCCCGCGCCACCTGCAGCGCCGAGGCGCCGCGCGCGACTCCCAGCGTCGCGTAGGGATCGAAGCTGATTCGCTCCGCCATGGGCTGGATTCTACGGCCCTCGCAGGCCTGCGCGCGGGCCGACGTGCAAGGGTTTCGGCGACGCCATCGGTCTAGACTCCATGCTGCCATGCAGGATCGTCCACGCCCCCTGCTGATGCTCATCGACGGCCCCAGCCTCGTGTACCGCGGCTACTTCGCGCTGCCGCCGCTGACGATGTCGGACGGAACCCTCGTGAACGCGGTCTTCGGCTTCTTGCAGATCGTGCTGCGCGGCATGCAGGACCTGAAGCCGGACTACGCGATCGTGAGCTTCGACCTGGGGCGGCCGCAGTTCCGGTTCCAGGCCTATCCCGAGTACAAGGCCGGCCGTCCGTCGATGCCGGACGACCTGCGTGCCCAGTTCCCGATCGTGCGCGAGATCTGCCAGATGATGGGCATCCCCATTCGGGAGCTGGAGGGCTACGAGGCCGACGACGTGATCGGCTCGCTCGTGCAGCGTGCGCGGGAGGCCGATGTCGACACGATGATCGTCTCCGGCGACCTGGACGGGCTCCAGCTGGTGAATGACCGGGTGCGGCTGCTCACTACGCGCATGGGCGTGGCGGCGACCGTGATCTACGACGTGGCCCGGGTCGCAGAGCGCTACGGGCTGACCCCCGAGCAGATGCTGGATTACAAGGCGCTCAAGGGCGACACCTCGGACAACATCCCAGGCGTGCCCGGGGTGGGGGAGAAGACCGCGATCCAGCTCCTCCAGCAATTCGGCTCGCTCGACGCCATCTACGACCATCTCGACGAGGTCAAGGGCAAGCTGAGCGACCGGCTCGCCGAGCACCGCGAGTCCGCGTTCCTCTCGCGCGAGGTCGGCCGCATCGTCATCGACCTGCCCGTGGAGCTCGACCTCGAGTCGGCGCGCACCGGACGCTACGACCGGCGAGCCGTCGCGCAGCGATTCCGCGAGCTGGAGTTCCGCACGCTCATCGACCGGTTGCCGCCGTCGACCGTTGGGGCGCCGCTCGAGCCGGAGGCATCCGCCGGCGGGCTCCAGCTCAGCCTCGAGCTGATGGGCCAGGGCGGCAGTACCCCCGGCGCGCCGGCAGCCGCAACTGCCACATCCAGCGCCACACCTGCAGCGCGCCCGACGCCGGATCCGCTCGCGGACCCTCGCGGCGCGATCGAGGATGTCGAGCTGCACATCGTGCGCAGCTCCGCGGATCGTGAGGCGCTCGACGCGTGGCTGATTGACCAGCGAGGCGACGTCGCGCTGGGCTGGATGGCAGGCCAGGGGCGCCCGCTCGAGCGCACCGTCCATGGGCTGGCGGTCGCCGGCGCGGATGGCAGCGCCTGGTATCTGCCCTGGAACGACGCCGAAGGACCGGACGGGCTGCCCGAATGGTTCCGCAGCGACGATCGCCGGGTCATAGGGCACGATCTCAAGCAGATCGTGGTGCTCCTCGCCGCGCGCGGACTCGAGCTACGTGGCCCGACCTTCGACACGCTGGTCGCAGGCTACATGGTCAATCCGGCGCTGCGATCGCAGACCATCGAGGACCTGGCCGCGCAACGCTTCAGCGCCGAGCTGCCGCCTCGCCCCAGCGAGACGGATGGCAGCGCCGACGAGGCGCAGCTTGCGCGCCGTGCGGCAGCCGAGGCTCTGACCGCTCTGCTGGCGGTTCCGCCGCTGGAGCGCGAGCTCGATGAGGCGGGAGTGGCCGGCCTGTTCCGCGACGTCGAGATGCCGCTCCTCCCGGTGCTGGCGCGCATGGAGCTCGCGGGTGTCGAGATTGATCGGAAGGCGCTGGCCGAGATGAGCGGGGAGTTCGGCGAGCAGCTGGCCGGACTGGAGGATCGGATCTACGAGCTGGTGGGACACCCGTTCAACATCGGCTCACCCAAGCAGCTCGAGCAGATCCTCTTCCACGAGCTGAACCTGCCGGCCACCAAGCGAACCCGCACCGGCTATTCGACCGATGCATCGGTCCTCGAGGAGCTGAAGACGCAGCATGAGGCGGTGGCGCTGATCCTCGAGCATCGGCAGGTCTCGAAGCTGAAGGGCACCTACGTGGATGCGCTGCCGACGCTGGTGGGTCGCGACGGTCGGCTGCACACGACCTATCAGCAGGCCGTGGCCGCCACCGGGCGGCTGTCGAGCATCGATCCCAACCTGCAGAACATCCCGATTCGCTCAGCGCTCGGCCGACGCATCCGGCGTGCCTTCGTCGCGCCTCGAGGCCGCCTGCTGCTGGCGGCCGACTATTCGCAGCAGGAGCTGCGGATCCTGGCGCACGTGTCTGGCGACGCGGGGCTCAAGGCCGACTTCGCGTCGCACTCCGACATCCATTTGGCCGCCGCCGCCCGAGTGCTGGGGCTGGCCCCGGAGCAGGTGGGTCCGAGGGAGCGGAGCGTCGCCAAGATGATCAACTACGGGATCGCTTACGGCCTGTCCGACTTCGGCCTGGCCGACCGCCTGAAGATCCCGCGCGAGGATGCGCAGAGGTTCATCGCCGACTACTTCGAGGCCTATCCCGGCATCCGCCGCTACACCGTCGAGATCCGGATGCTCGCCCGGGACCAGGGGTTCGTTTCCACCCTGCTCGGCCGGCGCCGCTACATTCCCGAGCTCACGGCGCGCAACAGCGCGCTTCGCTCCGCGGGGGAACGAATGGCGATCAACATGCCCATCCAGGGCACCGCGGCGGATGGCATGAAGATCGCCATGGTCCGGCTGGATGCTGCCCTGCGAGAGCGCGGCCTGCAGTCCCGGATGCTACTGCAGGTGCACGACGAGCTTGTCTTCGAGACCGATGAGATGGAGCTGCCGCAGCTTGCCTCGCTGGCCAAGGAGATCATGGAGGCGGCACTGCCGCTCGACATCCCCCTCGAGGTCGACATGAAGGTCGGGACCAACTGGGAGCAGATGGACCGATACCTCCCGAGCGAAGACGGCACCTGGCGACGCCTGGAGAAGACCGCTGCCCAGGTCGCCGCCCAAGAAGCGGACGAGTCGCTGGAGGCGCTCCCCGCAATCGCGGTCTAGCACGGGCGGATCAGCCACACTGACCGCATGCCAGAGCTCCCCGAGGTCGAGACGGTCGCACGCGATTTGCAGCGCCGTGTCGCCGGCGCACAGATCACCGGCGTCGAGGTGCGCTGGGATCGGACGATCCGTTATCCGCTACCGCCGGAGCGCTTCGCCGAAGAGCTGCGCGGAGCGGTCATCAAGGGAGTTGGTCGAAGGGCCAAGAGCGTGCTCATCCAGCTCGCCGACGGGCGGGTGATGACGGTGGCGCTGCGCATGACGGGCGCCCTGCTGGTGGCGGAGCCGGGAACGCCTTACGACCGGTACGCGCGCGTCGTCTTCCGCCTGGCGGACGGTCGGGAGCTCCGCTACCGCGACGTTCGCAAGTTCGGACGGATTGGCCTGTTCGAGGGCGGGAGCCTGCGCGTGCGGCGAGTGGCTGGCCGTGTTGGGCGGGCGGGCGCCGCGCGCCGCCGGCGAGCGAGGGTTCGGGAGGCTGCCACCCACTATCGGGTGGGCGACGTCTTTGCGCGCCATGGTCCGGAGCCGCTCAGTCCGTCGTTCAGCGCCCGGCGCCTGGCGGACCGGCTGGCCGGTCGATCGGCTCGCCTGAAGAGCCTCCTGCTCGACCAGTCGTTCATCGCCGGGATCGGGAACATCTACGCTGACGAGGCGCTCTGGCTCGCCCGTCTGAGCCCGCTACGCGCGGCCGACACGCTGAGCCAAGCTGAGGTGGGGCGGCTGCATCGGTCCATCCGGAAGGTCCTCCGCCAGGGAATCACCAACCGGGGAGCGAGCTTCAGCGACTACGTCGGGGCCGACGGCGAACCGGGGGAGAATGCCGAGCGGCTGGCGGTGTACCGGCGCACCGGCGCTCCGTGCCTGCGCTGTGGCAGGCCGATCCAGCGCCTGGTGATTGGCCAGCGCAGCACGCACTTCTGCCCGCATTGCCAGCCGGATTCCTCGTCAGCGGTAGCCGCCGCGGCCGGGTCACGGGGCCAGCGGTCGTCAGACGCATGAAGGTGATCGGGCTGACCGGCAACCTGGGCTGCGGCAAGAGCACCGTGGCCGGGATGCTGCGCGACCTTGGGGCGGCGCACATTGACGCCGACGCCATCGCCCGCGAGATCCGCCAAAACGACGGTGAGGCCCGCGGCGCCATCCAGCAGCGATTCGGGACGCTCGATTCGCGGGCGCTGGGACGGACGGTATTCAACGACCCTGGCGCGCTGCGCGAGCTGGAGGCGATCCTCCATCCACGGGTTCGTGACGCCGTGCGCGCGCGTCTTGCGGAGCTCGCCGAGGCCGGTGCTCCAGCGGCGGTCGTCGAGGTCATCAAGCTCCTCGAGTCGCCGCTCCATGACGCGATGGATGAGACCTGGGTGGTGGTCTGCGACGAGGCCGACGCGATCGCGCGCGTCCGCGAATCACGCGGCCTGAGCGAAGCGGACGCACGCGCCCGCCTCGCCAACCAGTCGCCGCAGGCAGTCAAGGCCGCCGCCGCTGACGTCGTGATCGACGGCTCCGCGCCGATCGCCGAGACGCGCCAGCAGGTCTCGGACGCCTACGCTCGCCTGGTCACGACCGCGGATCGTGGTGAGGGTGCGTAACTAGGGAGCTGCCTGGTTCTGCCCGACCGGCGCCACCTTGGGGAACGGGAAGTGGAACTCGTGGATCAGGCTGTCGATGGTCGAGCCGACGGTCTTGGCCGTTCGGTTGTCCTCGTCGGGTCGCAGGACCATCGTGAACTGGCCACCGGCCGCAGTCAGCTCCGCGATCTTCTCCGCGGTGATGAGGTCGGTGCGCACGATGTAGATCGACCCGTTGCGCGCCAGGATGTCGACGCTCTGGAGGGTCACCTTGGTCGACGGCCCCGGGACGAACTGGGCCAAGGTCTTGCTCGCCTGCGACGACGACTGGCCGAGCTGCGGGTTCATGGCCAGGGTGACGATCAGGTCGACCCGCTGCCCAGCCTTGAGCGTGCCCGCCACGGCGTGGTCGTCGGTCACGGTCACTGAGACGGCACGCAGGTCAGGGCCGGCCGGATCGAATTTTTCACCTACATCGAGGATGGAGAAACCCTGGCCCGGATTGGTGGAGGCGAGAAGGTTGCGCGTCACCAGCTGGCCGGTGCTGATCGAGACGCCGCTGATGCGACCGAGGACCTCGTCGACTCGGGTGAACGCCGCGGCGTTGGTCGCGTCGGCCGGTACGGTCCGCATCGCCACATCCCCGTCCTCGATAGGCTTGCGGCTGGCGATGTCGCGGACCGCGACCACCACGCTTCGCTGCTCGATCGCGTTCGTTTCTGTCAGGTTCGC
>VBJP01000096.1 GCA_005880165.1 Chloroflexota bacterium
CGGGAAGCAGACTGCGAGGATGCCCAACGCCCACAGGATGGCCGGGATGGCACTTGGCCCGGCGCTTCCCTGGAGGGTGAGGCTGCGCACCGCGTTGACCACCAGCGTCATCGGCTGCCGATCCGCGAACCAGGCGAGCCAGCTGGGCATCGACTGGGTCGGCACGAACGCGCTGCTCACGAAGGTCAACGGGAAGACCGCGGCGAAGATGATCCCCTGCAGCGCCTCCGGCGTGCGAACCAGCGCTCCCATCGCCACGCCGACCCACGACAGGGCAAAGCCGAAGAGCAGCATCACGCCAATCGCACCCGCGCCGCCCAGGACGCCACCCGACGGCCGGAAGCCGACGAGCATGCCCACGATCCACATGATCGCGACGGCCAGGGTGGCTCGCAGCAGGTCGGTCAGCGTGCGCCCGGTCAGGACCGATGACTGCGCCATGGGGAGCGACCGGAAGCGGTCGATCATGCCGCTCTTCAGGTCATTGGCCAGCAGCACGCCGGTGTAGATCCCGGCAAACGCGATGGTCTGGACGAAGATGCCGGCCATCAGGAAGTTGATGTACTGCCCCGATGCGCCGCCCTGCCCCCCGACCTTGATCGCGCCGCCGAACACGAAGTTGAAGAGCAGCACGAACATGATCGGGCTGAGCGTCACGTCGAGCAGGAGCTCGGGCGTGCGCCGGATGTGGATCAGGTTGCGCTTGACCATCTGCCAGGAATCGGCGATCCAGGTCATCGCCGTGGCATGAGTCGGCGCCGGGCGCGCTGGCGCAGTTCGTGGCCCCGGGCTGGTGATTGCGCTCACGCGCCCACCGCCTCTCGGTCATGGGCCGCGGCATCGGCTTCGGCCTGGATCTCGGCATCCGGGTGCTGGCCGGTCAGGACCAGGAAGACGTCGTCCAACGTCGGCCGATGGACGCCGGCGTCGTCGACCGCGACCCCGGCGGCGTCGAGCTCGCGCACCGCTCGCGTCAGGATGCCGTCACCGCCGGCGACAGGCACGCTCACCTGGCGAGCAGGCGCGTCCAGCTGCGTGTTGCCCGCAAGGCGGTTGAGCACCTGAGAGGCGGTGTCCAGCTGTTCCGAGTGCGCCACGGTGATGACCAGGCGCTCGCCTCCGATCCGGGTCTTGAGCTCGTTCGCCGTCCCGCGCGCGATCACCTTGCCGTGATCCATGACCGCGATCTCGTCCGCAAGCCGATCCGCCTCCTCGAGATACTGCGTCGTGAGCAGAAGCGTGGTGCCGTCGGCGACCAGCTCGCTGATGAGCTGCCACATGCCGAGCCGGCCGCGCGGGTCCAGACCCGTGGTCGGCTCGTCCAGGAAGAGGATCGGCGGCTGGGCCACCAGGCTGCCCGCGAGGTCAAGACGCCGCCTCATTCCTCCGGAGTACGTCTTCACGGTCCGATTCGCCGCCTCCTCCAGATCGAAGCGAGCCAGCAGCTCGCCTGCCCGCCGGCGAGCCGTAGCCGCCGGCAGGTGGTACAGGCGCGCAATCATCTCGAGGTTCTCGCGCCCGGTGAGCAGCTCGTCGAGCGCTGCGAACTGCCCGGTCAGCCCGATCCGTGCCCGAACCTCAGCCGGGTGGTGCCGGACGTCGAAGCCGGCCACCGTCGCCTCGCCGGCATCGGCGCGCGTCAGGGTGGCCAGGATTCGCACCGCGGTCGTCTTGCCCGCGCCGTTTGGGCCGAGGACGGCAAGGATCCGCCCCTCCGGGACGTCGAAGTCGATCCCGCGGAGCGCGTGCGTCTCGCCGAAGTGCTTCTCCAGGCCGCGGGCCTGGATCATGATCGCGTCGGAGCCAGCCATGGAATGCGCCAGCCTACGGTATCTCGGCGGCTTCCGCTGTGGGCGCCGCTTGCAGCCGCTCAGGTCACCGTTTGGTGGCCCCTTGCTCGCGCTGACCGGACTCCGATCAGGCGGTGGTCTCCCCCTCGTCGGGCGGCTGGCCTGAGCTTGTTGGGGCCGAGGCGGAAGGTTCGGCCGGCCATGGCGTGGCAGGCGGCGGCGCGGCGGGCGCTTCACCCATCCGCGATGGCGCGGCTGGTTCGGTCGAGGTGGGGGCCGTGAAAACGGGCGGTTCCCGCTTCGCCGCTGGTGGGGCGGCCTTCGCGCTGGTCCGTGCCTGGGCCCGCTTGACGTAGAAGTACGCGAACACCACGGCCGCCGCCAGGAGCAGCATGATCACCAGGAGCTGTTCTATCGCGGACATCGCGGTTCCTCCATCCTTATCGGGCCGCGGCAGAACGGCCCGCGCCATGATCACACGGCGAGCCTTGGCCCGATTGGCGAAAAAGTCCTAGTCGACGAGTACTGAAAAGCGCTCGCACGGGGAAATCTCAGCCGATCGGCGATCTGTTGACATCATGATGCGTCATCATTAGGCTTCATGATGTGTCTACCCGCACAACGCTCACTCTCGATGACGACGTGGCGGCCGCCCTGCAAGGTGAGGCACGCCGCACCGGCCGCCCGCTGAGGGCTGTCGTGAATGCTGCCATTAGGTCCGGGCTCGAGCGCAAGGACGACGGGGGCGGCACGCCGTTTCGCGTCAAGCCGCACGACATGGGCCTTCGGGAGGCGATCGAGCTCGACGACATCAGCGGGCTGTTGGAGCGTATTGAAGGCCCCGAACACCGTTGATCGTCGTCGACGCGAACATCCTGCTCTACGCCTACGACCGCTCGAGCCCACGACATGCCAGCGCGCGCACGTGGCTCGAGGCGGCCATGGATGGGTCCGATGAGCTGCGGTTCGGACTCGTGACACTGCTCGCCTTCCTGCGGATCTCGACCAACCCGGCCGTGTTCCATCGGCCACTGCGGCCGTCGCAGGCGATCGCGATTGTCACCAGCTTGCTTTCGGGGCGATCCGTCGGGATCGCGACGCCCTCTGATCGCCACTGGCGAATACTCGACGAGCTTGCCAACAAGGGTCAGGCGCGTGGGCCGATGCTGACGGATGCCCACATCGCAGCGCTCGCCATGGAGCACGGTGCCTCCCTCGCGACGACCGACCGTGACTTCGCCCGCTTCCCTGGCTTACGGCTGATCGACCCGACCGCAGGCTAGGTTTTGGCAAGGCGCTTGCTGAAGAGACCGATGTCGTGAGCCACGCCATCGCCACCCACGAGCCCATTCCCCGGCTCGTGCGCCTGCTTCTGCTGATGGCCGTGGTGGCCCAGCTCGGAGACGCCATCACCTTCGCGCTCGGCTCGCAGATGATCGGCATCGGTCAGGAATCGAATGGCCTGATCGCATCGCTATACCGCCACGCCGGGCTGAGCGGTGTCCTCCTGCTCAAGGGCTGGGCCATCCTGATGACGGTCTCGGTGCTCATGCTCCTGGCACGGCGCCTGCCACGGGCCTTCATGATCGGTGCGGTGGTGGCGCTGGGTCTGGGCTTGCTGGGACTCCTCTCGAATACGACCACGGTGGCCGCGCTCATCGGCTAGGTCTCGGCAACGCCTTGTTGCACGCGCAACCGCTTTGACGGACAGAGTGCACAGGCCTACGCTCGTCATCTCATGGCAACTACCACTCGGGCGCCCACGCCAGCCCGCGCGCCCGACCACGAGGGGGCGATTGCCGGCGCACCCTACCTCCGTCATCGGCGCACGCATCGCGCCAGCGGGCACCTGCGTCCACGCCTGCTTCAGCTCCTGGCAACCGGCGGCTCGGGTGGTGCCCAGGAGAGCTACACCGGCCTGCTGCTCCGTCTCGACCGCACTCGATACGACGTCCGCGCCCTCTCCCTGAGCAAGGGCACGGCGGTGCAGCGCCTGCGCCGGCTGGGTGTGGGCGTCGACGTCATTGACGAGACCGATGACGAGGCCGCCGTCCGTGAGCTGGCGGCCTACCTGCGCCGCTACGAGATCGACCTGGTACACGCCCACATGTTCCGCGCCGAGTTGATCGGCATCCGCGCCGCCCTGGCGGCTGGCACGCCGGTCATCCTGGCGACCGTGCATTCCTCGCGCGTGCGATCACCTGAGGACGTGGCGGCGCTCGCCTCGCTGAGCCCGCAGGTCGATCGGTTGATCGTGCCCTCGCGAGCGATCGCCGAGAAGGTGCGTCGGGAGGGGCGTGGGGGTCCATACACGGTGATCCCTAACGGCGTCGAGCTGTCGCGTTTCGCCATTCCGGCGCCGCCCTGCACGTTGCGCGACGAGTACTCCATTCCGTGCGAGGAGGCGCTGGTAGGCGTGGTCGCCCGCCTGGAGCCGGAGAAGGGGCATCGTTTCCTTATCGAGGCATTCCCCGGCGTGCTGGATCGCGCGCCCAGGACGTGGCTCGCGATCGTCGGGGAGGGCTCGCAGGCTGCCGAGCTCCGCGCCCAGGCAGCCGCGCTTTCCTCGCGGACGCGCGATCGGATCATCTTCACTGGTCGTCGTGACGACATCAGCGCCCTCACGGCAGACCTGGACATCGCCGTGCTGCCATCTCTGCGCGAGGCCCAGGGCATCTCGATCCTCGAGGCCATGGCCCGCCGCAAGCCCGTGGTCGCTTCGGCGGTTGGCGGGATTCCCGAAGTCCTGACCGATGGCCTGGACGGCCTCCTGGTGCCTCCCGGCGACACCCAGGCGCTGGCGGAGGCGCTCGGCCGCCTGGCCAGGTCGCCATCCTTGCGAGAGCGGATCGGTGAGGCCGGCTATCAGACGGTCGTCGAGCGCTTCAGCATCGAAGCCATGGTGCGGCGGGTCCAGGATGTCTACGACGAGGAGCTCGTCCGGGCCGGGGTCGTGGCGGTATCGGGCGACCGCGGGCTCACCACGGCAGGCGAGATGAATGGCGACGCGCCCGCCCAACCCCGCGCCCGCGCCGCTCTCGAGGTTCCACCGCTCTAGATCCCCGCTTAGGCCGAGCGCAGGTGAGGCCAGCTGTGCCTCACCCGGGTCTTCACCCCTTGGACCTTATTCGTGCGTCCGTGCACCTGGGCACATGTGCGGCTGTGGCACACAACCAAGCCCTGACGCAGCGGGCCTCTCGTGCCGTGCGAGTCCCGGCACCGAGCGATAAGAGACCTACGCTGCGTATCTCCGATCCGCGATGCGCAGGATCGCATCGATGATCAGGGCCAGGATCGCGTACCCGACCATCGCGACGATCGCTGCCACGTCGATCACGCTGCTGCCCATCGGGTGCACGTGGTTGATGTTGAAGACCCCGATGAACGGCGCGACGAACGGATCGGTGATGTTGTAGATGCCGTCGACCAGCGCGTTCCCCGAGTTGGCGCCGAGCGCCAGCAGGAGGATGCGAATGATGAGCAGCAGCTCCAGGATCCCGAACAGGGTGTCCACCACCCGGCGAGCGATCGTCACGGGCGTTGGAGCGGCGCTCACATAAGCCGGCGAAACGTAGCCCGGCGTCCCCGATGCGCTCTCGTTGACGTTGACCGGCGCGTCCGGATCCCGGACGACGCGTCCTTGCGTGTCGTAAGTCATGGCTTGGCACACCTCCCAATGGTGTCGCCACGCATGGGAAGCACGATCCGTGCCACCAGGTGGACCGCGACGTTACTCGCGGAATCCGTGCTCCCCGACGAGCGGAACGAATACCACCGGCTCCACCTCGCGCTGGGTGAAGGCGGACCCGTTTCGCACCACGACGGTCAGCCACTGCTGCTCGCGGGTGCCGACCGGCATCACCAGGCGTCCGCGATCAGGCGAGAGCTGCTCGAGGA
>VBJP01000004.1 GCA_005880165.1 Chloroflexota bacterium
GGTCACGTCCACCGATGCCGAGGCTGGTGTAGCTTCCAGGTTGATCTCGGCGGTAAAGGCACCGTAAAGGCGCGCCTGGTCCACGAGGCCGGCGGCCGGGTGGACAAGTGCGGAGGTGCCAACCGTCAGGAAGACGTCACACCGGGTGGCTTCGGATGCTTGTCGCAGCACCTCGCCGTCGAGAGACTCGCCGAACCAGACCACGGCAGGGCGCGCGAGGGCACCGCAGAACGCGCAGCGCGGCGGCGAATCGGGCAAAGGGACCCGATCGTCCCGCCATCGTCTTGGAGAGGTCGCACAGGGCCTGCTGCAGGCGAGCTCCCAAATGGACCCGTGAAGGCGGATGAGATCGAGGGTCCCAGCGCGCACATGCAGATCGTCCACGTTCTGGGTGACGACGCGCCACGCAGGCTGCCGTCTGGTCCACGCAGCGAGCACATCGTGCGCAGCGTTGGGCTGACAGTTGGCAATCGTCTCGCGGCGCCAGCCGTACCATTCCCAGACCAGGCGGGGGTCTCTCGCGAAGGCGGCCGGCGTGGCCAGGTCCACTGCGCTGAAGTGACGCCACAGTCCGTCTGCGCCGCGGAAGGTCGGGACTCCGCTCGCGGCCGAGACGCCGGCGCCGGTGAGGGCAGTGACGCGCCGGGCGGCGCCGAGGCGGTCCGCGAGCTCCGGAACGCCCGCAGTCACCTGGCCGGGCTCGAGCGCCGATAGTCCTCTTCGCTGACCGGCTCGAGCCATGTGGTTGTCACGTCGATGTTGACCGCTGTGTGAGATCCCGACGAGCCAGATACGGCGCCGTGCCAGTGCTTTTCACCGGGCGCGAAGACGACGGCGTCGCCGGCGTCGAGGTCGTGCGGAAGCTCGCCCCAGCACTGGACGCGCACGCGGCCGTCCGTGATCACGAGCCACTGGACTCCTGAATGAGTGTGCCAGTTGGTGCGACCTCCCTCCTCGAACCGGACCTGATAGACGTGAACTGCGGCATCGCTGGCCAGCAGCTTCGTTTGGGCGGTTCCGGTGAACGAGCTCGTGTCGGCTGGTCGAAATGGTGACTGAGGTTCTCTGAAGAGTTTCATGGCGCGTGCTTGCCTCGCCTCAACCGCTGGGTTACGATCGTCGTTTAGGCTGAACTCGAAAAACGTCACAGTAGGCGCATGTCCGAGACGTCTGCACACGAAGCCGCTCAAGCCGCCGCTCTGATCGTCCGGGGCGCGCGCACGCACAATCTGAAGAACGTCGATCTGACGCTGCCGACCGGCGCGCTGATTATCGTGACCGGCGTGAGCGGATCTGGCAAGTCCTCGCTTGCCTTCGACACGATCTACGCGGAAGGCCAGCGCCGGTATGTCGAGTCGCTGTCGGCCTACGCGCGGCAATTTCTCGAGCGGATGGAGAAGCCCGATGTGGACCGCATCGAGGGCATAGCGCCGGCCATCGCCATTCGCCAGAAGAACAGCATCCGCAATCCCCGGTCGACGGTCGGCACGACGACCGAGATACACGACTATATGCGCCTGCTGTTTGCGCGCGTCGGCCGCACGTTCTGCCGAATCTGCGGCCGCGAGGTCGTGCGCGAGACCGCCGAAGTCGTGGCCCGGCAGCTTGGCGAGCTGCCGACCGGCACGCGCCTGCTGGTGGGGTTCGACCTCCTGGTCGTTGGCGCGGCACCCTTGGCCCGGCGCGAGGGCGGGCCGGACGTCGACGAGTTGAGCGAGGCCACAGACGAGGGCGAGCCCGACACGCGCGTGGAGCCTCCAGGCGGCGGCGACGCGGCGGCAACAGCGTTGGCCATCGAATCGCTGCTGAAGAAAGGTTTCCGCCGTCTCTACGTGGACGGCCGCGTCGTATCGTTCGACGAGGTCGACCCCGTCTCGCTGGCCGGACGGGCCGTGCTCCAGGTCGTGGTGGATCGCGTCCAGCTCGGGACCGAGGATCCACGGCAGCGGCTGACCGACTCAATCGAGACCGCCTACCGGGAAGGCGGCGGTGCGGCGTGGGCCGTTCAGTGGCCGGCCGGATCTGATCGGCAAGGTGCGGCGCCGGCTGCACCCATCTCAGTCGGCCATCAATTTTCTGAACGCTTCGACTGCCGTGCCTGCGGCATCATGTATGAGGATCCCCAGCCTCGCTTGTTCTCGTTCAACAACCCGTTCGGCGCCTGTCCCACCTGCCACGGCTTTGGCAACATCATCGAGCTCGACATGGATCTGGTCGTGCCCGACTCCACGAAGTCGATCGCGCAAAACGCGATCGAGCCGTGGAGCAAGCCGCATTATCGCGCGCAGCTGGCCGGGCTGAAGCGGGCCGCGCGGCGGGCGAAGATCCGGCTCGACGTTCCGTGGACCGCGCTGACCGACGAAGAGCGTCAGTTCGTGGTGGACGGCGACGACGAATATGAAGGGATCCGCGGGTTCTTCCGGTGGCTCGAGCGAAAGAAGTACAAGGTGCACGTACGGGTCTTCCTGAGCCGCTATCGCGGGTACCTGACGTGCCCGGACTGCGGCGGCGCGCGCCTCCGTCGTGAGGCCAGGGACGTGCGCGTTGCGGGGATGACGATCGACCGCGTCGCCGGGTTGACCGTCCGCCAGGCTCAGGACTTTTTCGCCAACCTGGCGCTCACCGACAAGGAAGCCGCGATAGCCGAGAAGGTGCTCAAGGAAATCCGCCGCCGGCTGTCGTTCATGAGCGATGTGGGGCTCGACTATCTGACGTTGGACCGATTGTCCTCGACCCTGTCGGGTGGCGAAGCCCAGCGCATCAATTTGGCGACGTCGCTGGGATCGGCGCTCGTCGGCACGTTGTATGTGCTCGACGAGCCGTCGATCGGTCTTCACCCGCGGGACAACCTGCGGCTCATCGACATCCTCCGGCAGCTTCGCGACCAGGGCAATACCGTGATCGTCGTCGAACACGATGCCGACATGATCAAGGTCGCGGATCACGTCGTGGATCTGGGACTCGGGGCCGGGGAGCAGGGCGGGCGTGTGGTGTTCTCCGGAACCATGGACGGCCTCGTGCAGGAGCCGCGATCGCTGACCGCCAAGTACCTCCGCCACGAGCTCGCGATTCCGGTACCGACCAGCCGCCGGCGGGGCTCCGGGCAGAAGATCCGGTTGAGCGGCGCGAGTGAGCACAACCTGAAGGACCTCGATGTCAGCATTCCGCTGAACACCCTCACTTGCGTCACAGGCGTCAGCGGCTCGGGCAAGTCGACGCTCGTGCACGACGTCCTGTATGCCGCAATCAAACGGGCCAAGGGCGGTTGGGACAGACGCGTGGGTCAGTTCCGCAAGCTCGAAGGCGTCGAGATGATCAGCGACGCGGTGCTGGTCGATCAGGCGCCGATTGGCCGCACGCCTCGTTCCAATCCGGTGACCTACCTGAAGGCCTTTGATCCCATCCGCGAGCTTTTCGCCGGCACCAAGGACGCGCGGGCACGAGGGCTGACGGCGAGCCACTTCTCCTTCAACGTCCCCGGTGGCCGATGTGAGGCGTGCCAGGGGGAGGGTGAGGTTCGCGTCGAAATGCAGTTTCTAGCCGATGTGTTCGTGCCCTGCGATCAGTGTGACGGCAAGCGCTTCAAGCCCCAGGTGTTGGAGGTTCGCTACCGGGGTCGGACGATTCACCAGGTGCTGGACCTGACGGTTCGTGAGGCCCTCGCTTTCTTCAGCAGTTCACCGAAGGTGCTGCGGCGGCTCCAGGTCCTCGACGAGATTGGCTTGGGCTACCTGCGACTGGGTCAGCCCGCAACCACTCTCTCGGGGGGCGAAGCCCAGCGGATCAAGATCGCCGCGCACCTGTCGTCCCATGCAGGGGAACGCCTGCTCTATATCCTCGACGAGCCGACAACCGGCCTGCACTTCGACGACATCGCGAAGCTGCTGACCGCTTTTCGGAAGCTCCTGGAAGCGGGCCACACCTTGCTCGTGATCGAGCACAACCTCGACGTGATCAAGACCGCCGACTTCATCATCGACCTTGGCCCAGAAGGCGGCGAAGAAGGCGGCCGGCTGGTTGCGGCCGGCACGCCCGAGCAGGTCGCCCTTGTGGATGCCTGCTACACCGCACAGTACTTGCGGGCGGCGCTCGCCGAGGGCCGGTCGCACGCCTACGCAACGGGCCGATAGGCCGCGGGGCGGCGATCGGCGGCACACCGTGAAGCTCCCTCGATCGTTTTATCGGCGACCGACGCTCGAAGTCGCGGCCGATCTGCTCGGCAAGGTGCTCGTTCACCGGCATCGCGGCGTCGTCACCAGCGGGGTGATCGTCGAGGTCGAGGCCTACATTGGGGAGAGCGATCCCGCCTGCCACGCCGCGGTCGGCAGAACCGAACGTAACAGTCCCCTCTACGGCCCTCCGGGCCGGGCTTACGTATACCTGAACTACGGCATCCATTGCCTGGTCAACGTTGTGACCGAGCCCGAGCCCTTCCCGGCCGCCGTCCTGCTTCGGGCGCTCGACCCACTCGAAGGTATCGACCTCATGCGACGCCGTCGGGCGCGCGGCCGAAAAGGACGTCGGCCCCGAGGGTCCTCGAGGATGTCGTCGCACGAGCTGTGTCGCGGACCCGGCAACCTGACGAGGGCGATGGGCATCACGCTGCAGGAGAACTGGCTCGATTTCATGGGCGACCGACTCTTCATCGAGGATCGCCAGATCGTGGCGCCGAACGTGGTGTGGGATCGGCGCATCGGCATCTCGGTCGGCACCGAGCTTCCGTGGCGCGCCTACCTCGAGGCGCACCCCGCCGTGTCACAGCTTCGTTCGAAGGCTTAGCCAATCCGTCAGCCGGGGCGTCTGCTTCTGACGTGTGGCGATACAGCCGTCGATTCGCTCAATTGTCTGATCGACCGTGCGAGACGCGCTCCCGAGCAGGTGCGTCCGGAAGAACGACCGGATGTCTTCTCTCGCGGCCGCGTCACAGAACGATCCCAGCGACTCAACCACCCGGACGTCGGAGAGGGCGACGTTGATCTTGGGTGACAAGGCATCCCAGTGTGCCTTCAGGAACGTCCAGGCCCGGCCGTTGGTGGCGGGATTACCCAGGAACCGGGCCAGATAGAGGCCGGTGTCCTGGCTACGGAATGCCGACGAGAGGGCCTCGTTGAGCCCGCGTTCGACCAGGGCCGGATCCTCGAAGCTGGCCAGGCCGTTGAAATACCGCTCGCGTGTGGCCGGCGACCTGGCGCGATGCGCCGCAGTCCGCAGACTGTTCCAGAGCGCCGCATCGCCTCGCCGTGCAGCGACGGCAACGATAGCGTCTGTGGTGGTGGGGTCGAGAGCCATGGAGCGAGCATGGGAACCCTTGAGCAGGTCGCGAGCCTGCCTTGCGACATCCGGATCGTTCCCGGCCGTGCCGAGCGCTTCGACGACGGTCGCCCGCAGCGCAAGCCGCTCATCATCGTCGCCGGCTGCGGCGGTGATCCCGAGCTCCGAATAGAGCGGTCGCAGCAGCGTTCGGACGTAGCCCTCATACAGCGGCCGGGTGGCGTCGGTCGTCAGGTAATCGTGGATGAACTGAAAGCGCCTGACAAGCTCCGTCAGGACCGTACTTGACCGTTCGCCGCTGAATCCCGCCGCGAGCGTCAGGTAGTCCACGACGTTGTGCCGCCCCTCCCTCACGAGTGCCCATTCGTTGCCGAGCAGCGACAGACGCTCGGCAGGCGTGAGCCGCGATTCTGCGTCGGCGGCGTGAGCCCGGAGCATCGCCGGCGGATACTCGGTACGGTAGTAGCCGAGCGCGCCAGCGTTCAGAAGCGTCCAGGATGGGCAGCGGCCCGGCGGCGTCGATGCCGAGGTCGAGGTGCCACCGAGAATGAGGCAGGACCCCGTCCCGGACGTGGCCGTCCTGGTGCAGACGGGAATCGTCCAGGCCGTGGTGGATGTGGCGCCGGCCGGCGCTCGGTGGAACAGGAAGCGTTGCTGAGAGAGGACGACCTCTGGGCGACCCGCGATGCAACCATCGGTGTAGCGGACAACGGGTACGCCCGGTTCGGTGATGAAACTCGACAGGATCCGATCAACGGGCCGTCCCGTTGCGTCAGTCATGGCCGCGGCAAACGCCTCAGAGGTGGCGTTTCCGTAGGCGTAGCGCTCGAGGTACGCGTTGACGCCGCGGCGAAACGGCTCCGGACCCAGGTAGCCTTCGAGCATGCGCACGATGGCCGCCCCCTTCTCGTACGCGACCGAGTCGAACGCCTCCTCGATTTCCGCCGGTGTCTCGACCGGAGTTCGAATCGCGCGTGTCGTGGCGAGCGAGTCGCCGTCGATCGCGACCTCGGTTTCGGCGGCCTCGTCCACCGACGTGTTCCACTCGGGCTTGAGAGTCGCGAGCGGGCGCTTCTCCATCCAGGTGGCAAATCCTTCGTTGAGCCAGAGGTCGTCCCACCAGCGCATCGTGACGAGATTGCCGAACCACTGATGCGCGATCTCGTGGCTCACGATGGACCAGATCCGCTTGACCGTGGCGACCGACGCCGAGCGCGTCTCGGTGAGGAGGTCGGCTTCGCGGAAGAAGATCGCGGCCGTGTTCTCCATGCCGCCGGCGGCGAAATCGGGAACCGCCACCAGGTCCAGTTTCTCGAACGGATACGCGATCGAAAAGTAGCGGTTGTAGAAAGAGAGGATCTGCTGCGCCGCGTCGAGCGCCACCCGGCCAAGATCTTTCTTGTCGGGTGTGCTGCAGACGCGGAGCGGGAGCCGATCGGCGGTGGCCGTCAGACACTGGAAATTGCCAACGGCGAGCGCCACGAGATACGTGGACATCCTCGGCGTCTCGGCGAACCGGATCGTGTGCCGTCCGGCGC
The DNA here is from genome assembly GCA_005880165.1 of Chloroflexota bacterium. Lineage (GTDB taxonomy): Bacteria > Chloroflexota > Limnocylindria > QHBO01 > QHBO01 > CF-82. The sequence goes on from VBJP01000004.1 coordinate 6,810, forward strand.
GAGGTCCCCGCGTGTCGGAGAGCATCCGGCCGTTCGAGATCCCGTTGTCCCCGCGGTCGAGGATCAGGGTGATGGCGAAGGTGGCCTTGTACGCCGGTTCGTCGAACGCGGCAAAGGCGCGTCGCGCGTCGGTTGATTCGAACTGGGTCACCGCATAGCGCCGGCCGTTCGCCCGACTGAGATAGAAGCCGCGGAGCTGTTCGCCCAGTCGGCCCTTCACCCGCATCCGGATTTCCGCAGGACCGGCCGGCACGTCGCTCGGCACGGTCAGGGTTGCCGTCTGGGTGGCGGCATCGAGCGCCACCGACGCGCTCTGACGGATTCCCAGCGATTCGACCGCCACATCCTGAAACTCGAGGTCGAGCGCGTGAAGCACGATACGGCGCGAGGCGGCCGAGAGACGCACGCGAACGGTTTCGGTGGTCTCGAAGCGCGCCCGTGCCAGGTCCACGTCGAAGGTCAGATCGTAGTGGTCCGGTACGACGTCCGCCGGCAGGCGTTGCGCCAGGGCCTCACCGGCGCCCGCCACGATGAGGAGTCCGACCGCGAGCCAGCGGCACTCGCCGCGCATCGATTGAGTCTACCGGGAAACCCGGCGGCCGACGACTTGACGCCAAGCGTCGAAGGGAGTAGTAGTTAAGGAGTGTTTGCCTGGTCGTGCGCCTGTCGTAGCCGCTGTTGCACCACCCAACGCTCCCGCGCCGTTCGTGCAGGTGCATCGCAGTCGGGCACCCTCTAGCAGTCAGAACGATTCCTGAACGAAGAACGGCCCGGGAGGTCAAAGCTTCCCGGGCCTTTTTTGTTCCTGTGCCCGCGTCGCATCGGAGATAGGCTGATATGCCTGAACTGCTGCCTTTGTTCGTCAATCTGACGGGTCGCCGCGTGCTGCTCGTCGGCGGCGGTGGTGTGGCTCGCTCGAAGCTCGCCCAGCTCGTCGCGGCGGGGGCCGACGTCGTGGTCGTGGCGCCCGCCGTTGACCCGGAGATGTGGAAGACGGGCGCGTCGATACACGAGCGCGAGTTCGAGCCCTCGGACCTCGACGGAGCCTGGTTCGTCGTGGCTGCGGCCACCAAGGCCGTCAACCGGGCGGTGGCCGAGGCCGCGGCGCCCCGGCGCGTGTTTGTGAACGCGGCCGATGATCCGGAGAACGCGAGCGCGTTCTTGAGTGGGGTGGTCCGGCGCGAGGGCGTCACGATTGCCGTCTCGACAAGCGGCAACGCTCCGGCGCTGACCGCGCTCGTCCGCGAAGCGCTGGACGCCGTGCTCCCCGCGGATCTGGGCGCGTGGATCGCGGTGGCGCGTGAGGAACGGCTACGTTGGCGGCGTGACGGCGTACCCATGGTCGAGCGCCGGCCGCTGTTGCTGCAGGCGCTGAACCGGCTGTACGAGCAGGAGGACGCGTGGCGCTGAGGGGACATGTCTCGCTCGTTGGCGCGGGCCCTGGCGACCCGGCGCTGCTGACACGCCGGGCGGTCGAACGGCTGCGGGCGGCGGATCTCGTCCTGTATGACGCGCTGGTCGATCCCCGCGTGCTCGCGCTCGCCCGGCGCGCGCACTGTTTCTTCGTGGGCAAACGCGCGGGCCGCCACGCGCTCGGGCAGCCTGAGATTCACTCCATCATGATCCGCGCGGCTCGACGGGGCCGGCGCGTCGTGCGCCTCAAGGGCGGCGATCCGTTCGTGTTCGGTCGAGGCGGCGAGGAGGCGCAGGCCCTCCAGGCCGCCGGTGTGGCGTTCGACATCGTGCCCGGCGTGACGAGCGCGCTGGCGGCGCCCGCGCTCGCGGGGATTCCGGTGACCCACCGGGGCCTCGCGTCGGCCTGCCTGCTCGTCAGCGGCCACGATGTGGAAGCGTTCCGGAGTCTGGTCGCCGGGCTTCCCGCGAATCGCCTGACGCTGGTCGTGCTGATGGGCGGAGAGCGGCGGGCCAATCTCGCGTCCGTCCTCGTCGGGCTCGGTTGGCGGGCGGCGACGCCCGTTGCCGTCGTCTCGAGCGGATCGCTGCCGCAGCAGGAGACGTGGCGCGGGACGCTTGACGAGGTCGCCCGGGGACTCGCCACGGTCGAAGGCGAGGGCCCGTCCGTTATCGTCGTCGGCGACGTCGCGGCGCTCGCCTTGGTGGATCTTCCCGCGCAGACGATCCCAGCAGAAGGGTTGGGCTAGAGGCCATGTCATTGACTGAGAGCATGAATACCCACGGTCGCGCGCGTCTGTCCTTTGCGAGCGAAGCGGACATCGACGAGTTCGTCGAGACCCTCGAAAAATACGAGCGCGGCGAGCTGACGCCGGACCAGTGGCGCACGTTCCGGCTGGTTCGAGGCACCTACGGTCAGCGGCAGACCTTCGACGCCCAGATGCTGCGCATCAAGGTCCCGCAAGGCGTCTTGACAGCCGATCAGCTCAGGGCCCTCGCCGAGGTTGCCGAGCAGTATTCCCGCCGCTTCGGCCACATCACGACCCGCCAGAACATCCAGCTCCATTTCGTCAAGCTTCACGATGTCGAACCGGCGATGCGACGTCTGGCGGATGCCGGACTCACGACGAGGGAGGCGTGCGGCAACTCAATCCGGAACATCACGGCTTGTCCGTACGCCGGCGTGGCACACGACGAGCTGTTCGACGTGAGCCCGTACGCCGAAGCCACGACGCGCTACTTTCTCCGGCAGAAGCTGAGCTCGACGTTGCCGCGGAAGTTCAAGATTGCCTTCGAGGGGTGCCCCGAGGACCACGCGGTGCTCGCGATTCATGATCTGGCGTTCCATGCCCAGCGTGGACCCGACCAGGGGCGCGGCTTCCGTGTGCTCGCCGGCGGAGGCACGGCCCTGATGTGCAAGTCGGCGGGCCTCCTGCACGACTTCCTGCCCGCCGCCGAGATCCTTCGTGTCGTCACGGCGGTCCTGCGCGTCTTCCAGCGGCTCGGCGATTACCAGCACAAACAGCGCAATCGCATGAAGTTCATGATCAAGGCGCTCGGCTGGGACGCCTGGCTGAACGAATATCAGCGCGAGCTCGCGTGGTGTCGCAGTGAAGGCGGCGTGCCGCTTCTGACCATCGACCCGGCGGAGGCCGAAGCTGCGCCGACAGCAGAGCGGGGCGACGCGCCCGCGCCGAGCCTGATCGTGTCGCGCGTCGCGGCCGCGCAGCCAATTGGGCCCGGCCTCACGCCGACCATCGTGCCGGTCTTTCTCCCAGGCGACGAGGCGTACGGTCGGTGGCGGTCCACCAATGTGAGACCTCAGAAGCAGTTCGGGTACATGATTGCAACCGCCACGGTGCCGCTGGGCGATCTGACGGCGGAACAGATGCGTGTGGCCGGCGAGCTCGCCCGCGCGTACGGCGACGGCGCCGTGCGGGTGACGGCCGACCAGAATCTGGTCTTCCGGTGGGTGCCGGTCGGCGAGCTTCGGGAGTTGTACCGTCGCCTCGCAGCGGCCAGCCTGGGGCAGGCAGAGGCGTCGAGCGTGGCCGATGTCACCAGTTGCCCCGGGGCCGAGTCGTGCCGGCTCGCCGTGACCCAGTCGCGCGGTCTCGGACGGCTGCTCGAGGAGCATCTTCGCGCGCGGCCGGATCTCGTTGCGGCCGCCGACGGCGCCCATATCAAGATCAGTGGATGTCCCAACGGCTGCGGCCAGCACCACATCGCGACGATCGGGTTCCAGGGCAGCGTCCGGAGACTCGGTGGCCGGGCAGTTCCCCAGTATTTCGTCATGGTGGGAGGGGGCACGACGTTGGAGCGCGCCACCTTCGCGCGGACGGCTGCGAAGATTCCAGCCCGGCGCATCCCCGAAACCGTCGAGCGGCTGATTGCGTTCTATCAGCGCGAGAAACGGGACGGGGAGTCGGCGCCGGCCTTCTTCCAGCGCATGGACCTCGAGCGCGTGAGCGAGGAGCTGAGGGACCTGCAGCAGCTGTCGGCGGAGGACGCGGTGCCGCTCGACTTCGTGGACCTGGCCGAGACCGGCGAGTTCGCACCCGAGGTGATGGAAGGCGAGTGCTCGGCCTAGCCGCCGGCCGGCGCTTATATATCTACGAATGTAGATGTATTGATAAAAATCATTGCTTCGATTTTTTGACCTCTGTTATAGTCGCCGCCGGGCATCTCCCAGGGGGTCGCCGTGGCGCTCAACTCGTTTCAGACATCGGGCAATAGTCCCGGACCGGCTCGAACCGACGTGAGGACGCGGTGAGCGCCCTCATTGGACTGCAGTGTCACCTCTGCAAGGCCCTTTGTCCAACCACCGCCGTCTATGTGTGCGACAAGTGCCTCGGCCCGCTCGAACCCCTCTACGACTACGACTCCATCAAGCTCACGCGTGACGAGATTGCCGCCAGGCCCAAGAACCTGTGGCGCTACCGCGAGCTGCTGCCGATCACCGGCGAGCCGCTGACCGGATTTCACTCCGGGTTCACTCCACTTGTTCGGTGTGATCGGCTGGCTGCACGTCTCGGGCTGGGCGAGCTGTACGTGAAGGACGATTCGGTGAACCATCCGACGCTGTCCTACAAGGACCGTGTGGTCTCAGTGGCGGCCACTCGCGCGAAGGAGCTCGGATTCGACGTCCTGGCCTGTGCGTCCACCGGCAACCTCGCGAACTCGGTCTCCGCCCATGCGGCCCGCCTTGGCATGGAATGCTCGGTCTTCATCCCCGATAACCTCGAAGCCGGAAAGCTCCTCGGCTCCGCTATCTTCGGTCCGACGATCCTGGCCATTGCCGGAAACTACGACGATGTGAACCGGCTCTGCACGCAGGTGGCCGACCGGTACGGCTGGGGGTTCGTGAACATCAACCTGCGCGCGTACTACGCCGAAGGTGCGAAGACCCTGGGGTTCGAGGTGGTGGAGCAGCTCGGATGGCGCTATCCACGCCACCTGGTTTCCCCTGTCGCCGGCGGTACGCTCCTGCCACGCATCGCGCGGGGCTTCCGCGAGCTGGCCCGAATCGGGCTCGTGGCTGGCGAGCTGCCTCGCATTCACGCCGCGCAGGCGGCCGGCTGTGCGCCCGTCGTTCGCGCGCTCGAAGCCGGGCTCGATCACCCCGAGCCGGTCAAGCCGGACACGATCGCCAAGTCCATCGCCATCGGGAATCCGGCCGACGGCTACCAGGTCATTCAGACCGTGCGTGCGACGGGTGGATCCGGATCGGCGGTTGGCGATACCCAGATCGTGGAAGCCATTCGACTGCTCGCAGAGACCGAAGGCATCTTCACCGAGCCGGCTGGAGGGACGACGCTCGCGGCGACCATAGACCTCGTCCGGCGCGGCGTCATCAGGAAGGACGAATCGGTGGTCGTGTGCGTGACCGGCAACGGGTACAAAACGGCCGAGGTCGTGACCGACCGGCTGGCCGAGCCCGTGCGACTCGGTCGCGCCTTCAAGGAATTCGAAGCGTGGTGGGAATCCCGTCGGGCGTTGGCGTAGCCCGACGCCCGATCCGAAGCCTGAAGCCTGAAGCCTGTAGCCTGAAGCCCGATTAGAATCCCACCCGTAGTCCGACGTGGAACGAGCGCGGCGGCTGAACCGCCGTGCTCAGGCGAATGTTCGGTCCGGCGGCGACGTCTTCCTCGACCGAGTTCGAGAGGTTGAGCACGTTGTAGGCGTCGGCCAGCAGCGTGAGCGTCCGGTCACCGAACACGAAACGCTTCTGAAAACGGGCATCGAGCGTGCCCACGAAGGTGAAGCGGGAATCTCCGTTGGCGAACGCCCGCACGGCTTCGGCCCCCTGGTTCAGCGTCAAGATCAACATCCGCGCGAACGGCTGGCCGTCCTGGTAGCGGGCGATCAGGCCCAGTCGCATCTCGGACGGCAGCTTGACCACCATCGCCAGCTTTCCCGTGAAGGCGCGGTCCGTGAAGAACCGGCCACGGGCAAACGTGACGGCGTTCGGGTTGGCGCCGAGCTCCCCAATCGTGGCTTGGTCGTTCTCGATCGGCCCGAACCCACGGCTGCCCGCCGGCCCTTCGGCGATGCCTGCGGCACCGCCTCCGAACAGGAGAAAACGATCAGTCTCGAACCGCAGGGAGATCTCGAGCGCCTTGTAGGTTGCAGTGTCGTCATCCCCCGTCTGGTTCGTGAGTACGTACCGATCGGCGCCGAAGGACGCGGGGAGGCGGTTGTAGACCGACACAAGGCGATCGTCTTGGGGATTCAGCACATCGCCGCCCGGATCCTGGACGGTGAAGACCGAATAGGCGGTCTCGACCGGAGCGCCGTAATCGACGAGCGCGAGCAGGTTCTGGACGCGGCGCGCGAAGCCCCTGACCCGAACCTGCAGCTTCGAGAGCGGGCGAAGCTCGACGCCGACCGCGACCTCATCGGAGGTCGGCTGGCGGAGGTTCGAGTCGATGGCGCTGAACGCTGCGTCGCCGGCTGTCCCGGGCCCCACACGGGCGACGAGCGGTCCGCGCACGGCCGACGACAGGGGAACCGGCGTGGTGTTCTGCCACCGATAGACGTCCGCGGTCGAGGCTGCGGGATCCCCAACCGCCAGGTAGTCGAGCAACAGCCGATCGGTCGTCCGCGTGTAACCGCCGAAGACGACCGCCTGCCACGCCCCGCCTGGACTCCATCGGGCAGATGCCCGGGGAAGCCAGGACCACCAGGTCACGCCGTCCAGGGCCCGGTCGGCAGAGCCGCTCCACGACTCGATACGCAGCCCGGCCTCGAACTGCAAGGTCGGCGAGAGCGTCATTCGGTCCCCAACCCATCCGGCAAACGTGTGCTTGTGTCGTGCCGACGTGGTTCCGGGACTGCGAAATACCCACAGACGGGCCGGCGCGCCGTTCACCAGCTCGCCGACGGTTCCGCCGAAGGCGGGTGAGGCCACGCTAGACCCACCGGTGAGGTCGGCCCCTGCGACCAGCGCATGAACCCGTCGGGCCGGCGATTGATCGACGGCTGCGCCGAGCGTCCATGACGTGGTCGCAGCGGGCGACAGAAACGCGAACGGTCCGACGGGGCCGTCCACCAATCGTTCGAGCACGGCGCCAGTCGTGGGGTCGAAGTCCGGTGTACGCTGCCGCCGGGTGTATTCCCCGATGGCGCGCCACAACGACCCGCGGGGCCGTTGCCGTTCCCAGACGCCCTGCAAGTGGACCGACGTATCGGCGGTTGAGGCTTGAGGCTGACCGAAAGGCACACCCTGGTCGAAGGGATACTCAACCCGCTGCACGAGCGCAACCGCCCGAATCTGGTTCTCGTCGTCGGGCGTCGCGACCAGATGCGCGAACGCCGCCAGGGCATGCTCATCGACTGGCAGCGTCTCAGCCCGCCGGTACTCGGAGGCCCGTGAGAACGCCGCACCGAACACGCCGCCGAGTTTCTGCGGGACAAGGGGGCCGCTCGCGAGGATCGAGGCCTGGTCCCATCCGTTGAGCCTGGCGATGGGCGCCGGCGGGGTGTCGCCTTCTTTTCCCGTCAGAAAGAAGTGTGACGTCGAACCGGAGACCTCGCGAGCCCAGCGCGCAGTCGGCATCCTCGGCTGGAAATCGAAGCTGACACCCGGCGCGTTCGTATCGAGCGCCATCGTGCCGCTGTCGACGCGGACGAGCCGCCACCACGAAAGCTCGGGGAAGAGCAGTGGGGTACCGGATCCCGTCGGGTCCGTGACGTTCACGCCATCGATTCGGAACAGGGTCTGGCTCCACGACCCTGAGAACCCGCCGACCCTGATCGGCTGCCCGATGGCCAGGCCGCCCCCGGTGAACCGGTCCACAATCGCCGTCGGCTCGAGCATCTCGGCGAGCTCGTAAGGGCTGTTCAGGGGCAGGTCGCGCCATGTGTCATCGGGGTAGCTTGACGAGAGCGGCGAATCCACGTGCGGCGCATCAACGGGCGGCCTTCCGGCCGAATCGGCCGCCTGTTCAGATGCCTGCTGACTGGACTGTGCGGCGGTCTGACTCGTGAGCGCACCTACGGCTAGCCAGACAGCGATAGCCGTGCTGCCTGCCCGGCGACTCGCGCCGGTGGTCACGCGGTATTCCGCTTGATGTCGGCCAGGATGGGACGCGCCGCGGTTTGCAGCACCGGTCGCCTGCGTCGCGCCAGGGTAATCACCAAGGCTGCAGCGGCCAGCGTTGACGATGCCCGGAGAAGCCAGGTGCCGGCCGCATCGACGGTGGCTGGGGGTGACGGGATGCTGACGCCGTCGTACCTGATGACCGGGTTCAGATAGAGCACGGTCTGGGGTGACTCGATCACGGTGCGAATGTAGGTGTCACCTGGAGCGAATGTGTAGCTCGCTCTCGTCACGTCCTTGACCGTCCGGCGGATGGCTCCGTTCTGCCCGATGAAGGAGAACGTTGCAGGCGCCCCGGCGCACGTCACGGTCACTCGGCCGTCGGTGACCCGGACACCGCTGAGCGTCGTGACGTGCGCCGCATCGAGCGCGCCGGTTCGAGAGACGGCGTACGATCGACCCGCCTTGAGGGCGGCCACGATGTCACTGGTCGATCCAGACGCCGCATCAATCATGTTCCAACCCACGGCTGTCCGGTGGGGATCGGTCAGATCGTGAGTGTCATCATCTGCGACGCCCCAGACGGCATGGGCTGTCGACAACGCCGCATCCCAGGCGTCGTCGGCCACGAAGGGGCCGTTGACGACTTCGATCAAATCGTAGCCGGTCAGCTGCTGGAGCTCCTCGGTGGAGTACGAACCCCGAGCGCCAGGGTGGGCGAGCGCAACGAGATCGGTCTTGCGCTTGACGCGGTCAATCACGAACTGCTGATGGCTGGTGGACTGCCAGAGCGGGAAATCGAACCAGTCCACGGCGCGGGCGCCAATCGCCAGCTGATGATGCTTGCCGATGTTGTAGCCGTGCTCGTAAACGGGAAACGCCTGGACGCCGTGCTGGGCGGCGATATGCTGGTAATCGGAGACTCCCGGGACGGAATACCCGAGCTCGCGATAGCGGGTCACGACCTCATGATCGGACTGGCGGCCATTCGTGATGCCGTACCAGGCTCGCCCGTGGGCATGGAAGTTTGCCCGCTGCCAGGCGCCGGGGGGGGCACCGTAAGGATTGAAGAAATGATCCCCTGAGAAGACCCGCGGTTCCGGAAAGGAATAGACGGGTCCCCACCCGTACGGCGCCAGCACCACCACGGCAAGGGCGCCGAGAAGGAGCCAGAAAAATCTGAGCCGGAATGGGTTACGGGTCTTCACGTAGGCACTGGCATTTTATCAGTATTAAGGCCCCCGTACAAGAAGGGCTACGGTCTTGTCTGAGGCCCGTCGAGCGCAGTATCGAGAAGCTCCACGATGTGCAGAACCCTGTAGCGATCCCCTCTGCTCCGTGCCGCGGCCTGGATTTGCAGTATGCACCCGGGGTTCGTCGTCACAACCACGTCGGGTTCGGCCTCGCTGATATGCGACGCCTTGCGCCGACCGAGCTCGGCGGCCATTTCACCCTGAACGAGATTGAAGATGCCAGCGCTGCCGCAGCAAATTTCGCTTTCGCCTATCGGCACGATGGTGACCCCTGGAATCGACTGGAGCACGCGACGCGGTTCGGCCCGGACTCCTTGAGCGTGTGCCAGGTGGCAAGCGTCGTGATACGCCACCCGCAAGGGCGTCGAACGGCGCACCGCGCGAGGCTCGAGCCCGGCCAGAATCTCGGTCACGTCGCGAACCTTGGTGGCGAAGGCCGCCGCACGCCCGGACCATTGTTCGTCGTTTCGAAGGAGATGTCCGTACTCCTTGAGGGCGGAACCGCAGCCGGCCGCGTTGACCGCGACGACGTCCACCCCGGCTCGCTCGAAGATTTCGATCAGGGCGCGAGCGAACTGTCTGGCACCGGCTGGGTCGCCTGCGTGGAGAGAGAGCGCGCCACAGCAACCTTGCGTGCGGGGCGCGATGACGTCGCAGCCTTCAGCTGAGAGGACCCGTGCAGTCGCCCGATTCACCTCGCCAAAGTACGCACGTTGGACGCAGCCGGTGACGAGGCCCACGCGCAGCCGCAATGAGCCCTGCGCCGCGGTACGCTCCGGTGTCTCCGCCATTGCTTGCGCGATGGTGACGGTCGGCGCCAGCTCGATGAGGTTCCGAAGTCTGCTGGGCAGGCGAGACAGAAGGCCTCGCCATTGCCGCAGCGCTGGAAGCACAGCCAGGGGCAGCGCCATGACTCGCAGACGGGAAGGAAACGGCAGGACCGAAAAGAGAAGCCGACGGAACCAGCGGTCGAGAGACGGACGCTGATGATGCTGCTCGATGGCCGCCCTCGCGGCTTCGATGAGCGGCGCGTAGCGAACCCCCGAGGGACATGCGGTTTCACACGCCATGCACCCGAGACAGGTGTCGAAATGCTGAACGACCGCGGGCCCGAGCTGGAGCCGGTCCGAAACGCCAGCCCTGAGGGAATAGATTCGGCCGCGGGGGGAGTCCATCTCCTGACCGAGCAGCACGTAACTCGGGCAGGTCGCCAGACAGAAACCGCAATGGACACACTTGTCCATCAGGGGAGTCAGCTCGGCGAGCGGTGCAAATGCGCCGGGCGCGGTCATATGCCGCCCGGGCCGCAGCCGGGGCTGAGGACGTTGTGCGGATCGAAGCGAGCCTTCACGGCCCGCATCAGGGAGACATGTCCCAGTTCCCCCCAGGGGTCTACCCGTGCCCGGACTGGCGGAGGCGATTGAAGCACAACGAGGTGTCCTCCCCGGCTGGCCACGTGAGCCCGAAGGCGCAAGACGAGGTCGCTCAGCACTTCGGGAGCACCCGCCAGCCGCACCAGGAGCAGTCCAAGGGCCGCTCGCCCCGCCGCGCACCACGTGACTGAGGCAGGCGTCTGATCCAGCTGCGCGAACACGCTTGCCAGATCCGTTGGCAGGACACTGACCTTGAACAAGACGTCCCCTCCTTCCTGGACGCGCCGCTCGTGAAGACGCCAGAGGGTCCGTTCGTCCTCGTCGAGGTGGACGCACGCGGGGGCGCCCGCCTGGTCGAAGAGCCGGCGTGCGGACTCTGCCTGCTGGCGGGCGGCAGCCTCAGTCGTCTCGAATCGGACCAGCAGTCGAGGGGACGGTGCTTCGACCTCGATGGCCGATGGGGTGAGCGGAGCGGCAGCCACGGCGAGAGCCAGTGCACAGGCTCGAGCGGCGTCTTGCGGCTCGGCTGACAGAGTGACCGAAAACGGCGCGACCGGCGCGAGCTTGAACGTGGCCGACGTGATGAGCGCGAGGCTCCCGAACGACCCGCAGAGCAAACGCGCGAGATCATAGCCGGCCACGTTCTTCACGACGCGGCCTCCAGCCTTCGCGATTCGTCCGTCGGCCAGGGCGAACTCGATACCGACAATGAGATCACGCGCCGCGCCGTGGAGGTGGCGACGCGGGCCGCTGTCGTTGGTGGCGACGATGCCCCCGATCGTGGCCGCGTCACCGAAGGGTGGATCGAGAGGGAGCCACTGACGCTCGCGTCCGAGCACGACATTGGCCGTCGCCAGAGTCGTTCCGGCCGGGATGGTGGCGACGAGGTCGCCGGCATAGTGGTGGATCGGGCCGGAGAGCTGAAGGGTGGAGAGATACCTCTCGTGTCCGGCCGGGCGATCGCCCCACGACTGCTTGCTACCTGATCCTCTGGGCCGAAGGGATGTTCCCGCCCGACCAGCCTCAGCCAGCAGGGCCGCGGCCGCGTGCGGGTTCGAGGGCTCGAGGACCGTCATCAGAACCGATCCGCCAGTCCGGCGTGTTCGAGCGGGTGCTGCCGATACGGCCCTGGCACTTCTCCGCAGAGACGCGGCGTGGGGAAGACCTTCCCCGGATTGCAGATGCCTGTCGGATCGAATGCGCACCGCAAGAGTTGCATGGCGTCGAGATCGGTCTCGGCGAACATCTTGGGCATGTAGGCCTTCTTGTCGGCACCGACACCATGCTCGCCGGTGATCGTGCCGCCAGCCTCGATGCAGTACTGCAGGATTTCGGCGGCGACGCTCTCGGCGTGCGCCGCCTGGCCGGGAATCGACTCGTCGTAGCTTGCCGATCCGCAGGCCGGATCGGGCTTCGAGGTCTCGAATGCGCCGAAGGACTTCCGGTAGCCTGGTCCTCGGCACCACACCGTCCTGAACGTAATAGCTTGGCGACACGCGCCCCATTGCCGCGAACGCAGCCTTTCGACCCTTCCAGATTCGATCACGTGTCGCCGCGTCCCGGGCGAGCTCGAGCGACGTTGCGCCCGTTTCCCGACACACCGCCTGGACGGTGGCGAACCGCTCGTCAACTTCAGCCTGCGGACCGTCGAGCTCGACGATCAACACGGCGTCGGTGTCCGGGAAGCCCGGATGAACGGCCGCCTCGGCCGCCTGGATGGTGAGCCGGTCCATCATCTCGATGGCGGCCGGGACGATTCCGTGGGCGATGATCGCCGAGACGGCCTCGCCCGCCTCATCGGTGGAGTTGAACCCGGCGAGCAGCGTCAACACGGCGGCGGGCCGCCGAAGGAGTCGCAGCGTTGCCTTCGTGACGACGGCGAGCGTGCCCTCGGAGCCGACGAGGACGCCCAGCAGGTCGTACCCCGGCACGTCGAGCACCGCCTCCACGCCGAGCACATGGTGCACGGTGAAACCGTATTTCAGGCAGTGCGCGCCACCGGAGTTTTCGGCGATGTTTCCTCCGATCGAGCACACGATCTGGCTCGACGGGTCCGGAGCGTAGTAGCACCCGTCTGCCGAGACCCGCGTTGTGATCTCGAGGTTGGTGACCCCGGGTTCGACGGTCACGCGCAGGTTGGGGATGTCGACGTTGAGGATCTTTCGCATCCGCGACAGCACGATCAAGACTCCGTCGGATCGCGGCAGCGCGCCGCCCGAGAGTCCTGTGCCATGCCCGCGAGCCACAAACGGCACGGCCGACTCGTGACAGAGACGCACAACGGTTTGCACTTCTTCGACCGACGTGGGCAGCACGACGGCACCGGGCGTCGCGCGAAGGTGTTGCAGCGCGTCGGATTCGTAGGTGAGGAGCTCGGTCGCGTCGTGGAGCAGCGCGTCGGGCCGGAGGGCGGAGGCGAGCTTCCTGAGAAAGGCGGCGTCCATCGCTCGGCGATCATATTGCCGGAGGAAGTTTCACGCCACTGCCGTCTGAGCTTTACGACCATTCACGGTTTGACGCGCAATCGGCGCCGGCGCTTTGCGGGCTCATTGCGAAAGGCGCTAAAGTGGGACGAGGCGAACTATCGGTTCCAGGGGAGCAGGTATGGTTCGAATCGTGGTCAAGCGGGGCGAATTTCAACGGTTCGACGATCTCTACAAGGTGTTCGTGCCCAAGGGGGCGGCAGACGTGGTGTGGGACCGCAGGCTTCGAGAGCGCCGGAAGGCCAAGGCGTCATCCGATGTCCAGGAGCGGCGCAAGGCCGAACGCCGGAGCCCGCATCCGGTCAGCTGGACTGGTTTGAGCTTCCTCGTCTGCGATCGAAAAGATCGCACCGCCTGACACAATCCCGCCAGTCGGTCGACCAGCTTCGCAGCCATTTCGCAGTCATTCCACAGTCATTCCGCAGTCATGAGTTGTGAGTCATGAGTTCTGAGGTGACTCAACGCTCACAACTCGAGACTGCGCAGTTCCGCTGTGCGCCGGTCCGCTAGTTGGCCGCGAAGCAATAGAACAGCCCGGCGCCGCCCGTGCTGACGAGGTTCTCCTGGCTGCAGCCGCGGCTCGGGTGGGCGGAGTTCCACGAGGTGTTCGGTCCGCCGGTCCGGTCGTGATGCCCCAGCTGGGCGGTGCCCATGCCCCCGCTCGTCCAGTTGTTGCAGGTGTGATCGGCGCCGTCGGTGAACGCGCGGCCGTCGGGCTGCGACCCGGTGAGCATGTCGTGCACGTTGGGCTGGCTGCCGACGCCGTTCACCTGATCGCCCTTTTCGGTGAGCGCCGTCGCCTTGGTCAGGGTATTGCCGACGCGGGCCTGGTCGAGCGTGTCACCGTGCAGGTCGCTGAGGTTCTGCGCGACGCGGCCCCCTTTGGCGTTGTACCACGGACCGTTCCCGATTCGATCGCGCGCGTTGACCGCGTTGGCGCCTTGTGTGCTGAGGTAGGCGTGCCAGGTACGGTTGCCCGCGCCGGCGCCGGTCGCCAGCTTCTGGCAGTGTGCGTCAGCACCTGTCAGCCCCCCCAGGTTGGCGCCGTTTCCGACGCCGACACTCGTGATGAAAAAACTCATCGGCTGCTGCGGCTGGTTCTGCTGTTGCGCGTAAACCAAGAACGACCCCAAGGACACAGCGATCGCGGATGCGGCAAGAATCACACGCATGGACGTCTTCCTCCTGAAAGTGATGGGGCATCTTACCCAACCCGCCGTCCGCACTCAACCAGCCTGCGGTCAGCCGCACCAGGCCGTCAGCGCGCCGACCGCGAGCAGCGTCCCCGCCACGAACAGGGCAAAAGCCATCGCGAGGGAGTCGCTCCACGAGTCGAAGGGCATGCCGACCGATAATACGACAGCAGCGGAGGCGGTGTTGCGAGAGGAAGACCGTGCCACGAGCGTTCGTTGGCGGACAGTAGCGGACCTGTCGGCATGCCAGGCCGCCGGCGTCACTTGTCTGGCAGGGCGAACACGTAGAGCGCGTTATCCGTAGACGGGTGCCGAATCTCTGGAGAGATGGTCCGGGGCACCTATCTCGGACTGCCCCCGCCCAGTCCGGTCGGCACGGCGATGTACTGCCTGCCCGCAATGGCAAACGAAATCGGGAACCCTTGTACAGAGGTGCCCAGGCGCGTCTGCCACAGGACCTTGCCGGTCTTCACGTCATGGGCCGGAAGTAGCGGCCGAGGTCGCCCGCGAATGCAAGGCCCGTCCTCGTCGAGAGAACGGCCGTGAGGAAGGCCGGGCGCTGCTGGATGCTCCACACTTCGCGCATGGTGCCCAATTAGTCGTTCAACAGTGCACGCATGACTCCTCCTCAGACCGACCGCAGTCGCGCGAGCTCTTCCGAGGTCAACTTCAGGCTGGCC
>VBJP01000156.1 GCA_005880165.1 Chloroflexota bacterium
CCGGGACCGTTGGGCGAGGCGAGCTTCCACCCACTGTGGGAAGCGTGCTCGGCGTCACGAGGCTCTGGGTGGGCGCTGATGAGACGGTGGGCATCGCAAAGCGCATGACTGTCGTCCGCCACGAGTGATCGGCAGCGGCGACCTCGTCGCCGACCCATACCGAGCCAGGCAGCGCTGGATCAGATGCGACGCCAACGTAGTCCCCCCATCGCGTTCCGGCATAGGTATCGTCGCTCGTATCAAAGAAGGGCAGCGTTCCGTAGAACCCGTCAGCCGCCGTCCAGCGCGAAGCGACGGTCGTGGGGTTCCGGAGTCCGGTGCCAGATGCCGTCATGACGATGAACGCCGTGTCGTCGCTCGTGATGCCGACTCCGGGCATGTACAGGTCCCATCCACCGGATGCGATCAACAGGTCCACAGCGCTGGTCGGCGTCGCCGCACCGGTCGCGAGCATCGTCGCTCGCGCGCCGTCAACGGTTCCGGTGTTGTAGGTCGCCACGAACCAGAGCCGGCCGTTGCGCCATACCGCGTCCGTGGGGCGCTCGTCGACGGCGTTCGCGATCGTTGTCCCATCCGTGTTGTGCGGTGCGTTCGGAAGTGTCAGCGCCGCGATGCCGAGCGAGAACGTTGCGTCCATCGCATCGGTAAGGACCGGCAGCGTCGCAGATCCATTCACCTTCAGGTAGAGAACATCTCCGGTGGTGAGGTCTTCGTAGACGACGTGGACGATCGCACTGGATGAGAGCACCTGCGCTGGCCTCGCATGCGCCACCGTGGCGGTGGTGCTGGTGAACACGTATGGGGTGACAGTCGTGCCGGCCGTGATCTGGGACCAGGCAATGATATCGATCTCTAGTCCCTGGTATCCGGTGCCGCCGCCAAAGAGCTGGAAGTCATTAGCGGTCAGCACGATCCTATCGGTGGAAGAGGCGAGCCCGGGATAGTCGGGCAAATCCCCGTCGGTGCCGATCGCATAGGTGTCCCACGCTCCAAGCGGGTCCGCCGTCTCAGAAATCGCCAGGTTGAGGTAGTTCTGCGTGAAACCGGGGTTGAAGCTCACCACAACCCCCACCCATCGAGCGTGGAACGTGTCCCAGATGATCCGAGGATCGGAGGGCGTCTGGTCATTTGGCAAGGCGAAGAGCGCCCAGTCGGGCAGGGTCTGGATGGCGGTGCCGTTGCGCGTCGAGATCCGCACCGCCGAGTTCACGGCCTGGACCACGTAAGTGGCGTTGACGGCGACCCACGGATCGGGAGGCTCCTGCGCCGTGTCGTTGTCGGCCGCCGTCAGGCCCGGGAAGCCGGCCGCTGCGGTGGGTGGCGTCGCATTCACCAAACGCGGCGCCAATCCGACGGTTGCGATGCGAGTTGGAGCGGTGGAGGTCGTCTTGCCCCGGAAGCCTGCGGAGAGACGTGGCAGGGTCGACCTGGACGCGCGCGGATGGGCTCGTGCCAGGCGGGCCTTGTCGGCAAGCACTGCGCGCCCGCGATGGATCGCCGGCGCCCGGTCATGGCCTGTCGTCCAGGTGCCAAATCCCAGACCCGTCCTTGCATCGGTGGCCGACGGGAATGCGGCAAACGCGATTAGGACCAGCACATTCACAAGCGAGAGCAATGTGCCGGGCGCTTTGCCTCGGTCATTTCCAGGCGCAGCAGCAAGCAACGAGAAACGACGCATTGGGTTCCCTCCTGACCCTCGTCGATCGCCAAGCTCGGGGGCGACCAGATCCGAGGCGGATGCATTGTCCCACCCCCGGGAACCCCAACCTCACTGCATGCAGCCGGCCGCCGCCAGGTGCCTACCTCCCCAATGGAGAGGGCGCCGGCGGGCGGGCCCGCAGGCTTTTGCGCGCCAGCCAAGGCCTCGGCCGGCGGCGCATCAACTCCTTACAGCTTGACGCGCTCCTTGGTCTCGCGTTCGAGCTCGCGGCGCCGGTCGCGCTCGGCAATCGTGCGGCGCTTGTCGTGGACCTTCTTGCCGCGACCGATCCCCAGCTCGAGCTTGGCGCGCCCGTCGCGGATGTAAAGCCGCAGGGGGATGACGGTCAGGCCCTTGGCCTGGGTCCAGCCGACCAGCTCGGCGATCTGGTCCTTGTGCAGGAGGAGCTTTCGCGTCCGGCGCGGCTCGTGGTTGTAGCGATTGCCCTGCTCGTAGGGCGCAATGTGGGCGCCGATCAGCCAGGCCTCGCCCTTCTCGATGCGTGCGTAGGCATCCACCAGGTTCACACGGCCAGCACGGATCGACTTGATCTCGGTGCCGGTCAGCACGATGCCCGCCTCGAGGGTCTCCTCGATGGCGTACTCATGACGGGCTCGGCGGTTGAGAACGATGGTCTGCTCGGTCATCGGTCCAGCGGTTGGGAGTCATCCGCAAAGGCGGTCTGACAAATGGAAAGAGCCGGCCGCATCAGCCGGCTCTCACCTCGCAACCACGCGAAGGGTGTGTTATCGCACCGCCTCGGTGGTGGCGTGACAGGGACTACTCACTGCACACCACCTCCTTTCGTTGCCCGGCATCCTAGCAGGCCGATGCGATGCGGGCAATGACTCGTCCGCGCACCCCAGGGCTAGACGAACGCCGAGCGCCGGCCGCCGCCATCCCAGCTGATCAGCGCCGGATCGGGCACAAAGGCCGTCGGACTGCCGGAAGGCAGGGGCGAAGCGGGGCTGCCCGTCTGCTTGGCGAGGAAGGCGAGCGCGCGGTCGAGGACGACGTCTTTCTCCGGAGGCGTCCCGGCGGGGATGGTGACGGCCACGTCCGGCTGCACGCCGTTGGGATGAACGCTGTCGTGGTTGGGTGGGAACCAGCGGCTGATGGTGATCCGCACGCCGCCAGCGGCACCGTTCTGGAGCGGGGCCCAGATCTGGACGGTGTTCTTGCCGAAGGTGTGCTCCCCGATGAGCGTGGCCCGATGGAGCTCCTGGAGCGCGGCGCTGACGATCTCCGAGGCGGATGCGCTGCCGTTGTTGATCAGCACGACCACCGGAAGCTTCGGGTTCGTGGCGATGCCGTCTCCGAGTGCGGGCCAGGGCTTGACGGCTCCGCCCGTCGACTCCTGGGTGAAGATCGTCCCGGAGCTCACGAACTCGGACGCGATCTTCTGGGCGGAATAGATGTAGCCGCCAGGGTTCCCACGGAGGTCGAACACGATCTGGGTGGCGCCCTTGTCGAGCAGGCCCTTGAGCGCCGCGTGGAACTGGTCGGAGCTCGACTCGGAGAAGCCATGCAGGGCGATGTACCCGACATGGCCGTCCAGCATCTTGGACTCCACCTCCTGGGTGGTGATCTCCTCCCGGGTGATGGCCAGGTTGAGCGTCCGGGCGCCCCGCTTGACCGTCAGCGTCACCTTGGTGCCGGAGGGGCCCCGCACCTTGCTGATCTGATCCTGGATGGTCGAGCCGTTGACGCTCTTGCCGTCCACCGCGGTGACCACGTCGCCCGGTTGGAGGCCCGCCCTGTCTGCTGGCGAACCGGAAATGGGGCTGACGACGACCAGCACGCAGTTGTCAGAGAGCGTGGCGCAGGCGGAGAGGTTGGCGGGCTCCTTGAGGTTCTTGACCGCCATCTCGGCGCCGATGCCGCTGAACTTGCCGGAGAGCGATCCCAGCGCCTGCTGGTAGTCCTGCGGGGACATGTATCCGCTGAACGGATCCTGGACGCCGTCCTGGAACATGCCCTGGATGGCGCCCTCGACGAGCTTGGTGTCATCGAGCTTGTCGACGTAGTTGGACTTGAGCTTCTGGTAGGCCTCGCAGAAGGCGGCGAACGCGGTGCTCGGGGCCGAACAGGTGGCTGACTGGCGATTGCCGCCGGCGGCGAGATAGCCGCCCGCGAAGAGGACGGCGCCGACGACCGCGGCCAGGGCCAATCCCACGATCCAGGTGGCGGTCGCAGTCCGGGCAGGCGCCGGCGAAGGGGTGGGCTGGGCCGTTGGGTCGGGCACGGGATCGCCGGGCGCGTGGGGTTGCGTCGGCGAGTCGAGGGGTGTCATCTCAAGAGCCGCGCGAGTCTAGCACCGATCCGATGCCGTCGCGCCGAAGCGCTAGGTCGCCAGGTACGAGCGGACGCTGATCCACGAGCCGATGGCCCCCACCGCCAGACCCACCGCCAGCAGGAGGGCGGAGAGTGTGGCCAGGAATCGCGCACCCACGATGGTCGGCACCTTGAACACGTCGTACATGACCGGTTGAATGGGGTCCCACACGATTGCCACCAGCCCGATGGCCACCAGCGCGCCGATCAAGCCGCACAGGATCCCCTCGAGGATGAATGGCCAGCGGATGAAGGAGTCGCTGGCGCCCACCAGGCGCATGATCTCGATCTCGCCCGAGCGCGAGTAGACCGCAATGCGGATGGTGTTGACGATCATGAACAGGACCGTCAGCCCGACCAGGGCGATGGCCACTAGCCCCACCGTGCGCACCACGTTGATGACGCCGATCAGCTTGTCCAGCTCATCCTGCTTGGTCGTGATCTGGACGACCTCGGGCCGATCGCGCAGTGCCGTGGCCACGGAGTCGCCCAGCTTCGGCTCGGTCAGCTGGATCTCAATGCTGGCGTAGATCGAGATGTGGTGCTCGGGGTCGTTGCCGAGGTCCAGCTTCTGCCCTCGTTGGGCGTAGACCTCCTTCAGCCGTTCCATCGCTGCCTCTGGGCTGACGTAGGTGACGTCCTTCACCCCCGGAAGGCTCCGCGTGTACGCGATGAGTGCGTCGCGCTGGGTGGGGGTCAGGTCCGCCTGGTCAGGTTTCCCGACCAGCTGCGCAGTGACGCCGACCTTGCTCTCGATGAACGAGAGGCCGCTGTTGAGACCGGTGATCACGATGTAAAGGCCGGAGAGGAGGACGAGCATTAGCACGACGGTGGCGGTTGTCGCCAGGCTCATCATCGCGTTGCGCCAGAAGCCCTGCCAGGCGCGCACCACGCTGAAGCCGATGAAGCGCAGGAAGCCCATCGGTCAGTACTCGCGCTCGTAGGCGGCTTCGGGCTCATCGCGCACGAGCTTCCCGTCCTCGAGCGCCAGCACCCGCCGCCGCATGGCGTTGACGATCTCCTGGTTGTGCGTCGCCATGAGGACCGTGGTGCCCAGCACGTTGATCTGGATCAGCAGCTGGATGATCTCCCAGCTGGTGACCGGGTCGAGGTTGCCGGTCGGCTCGTCGGCGATGAGGATCGCTGGGTCGTGGACCAGCGCGCGGGCAATGGCGACGCGCTGCTGCTCCCCGCCGGAGAGCTGCGTCGGCAGGTGCTCTGCATGCTGGTGAAGTCCGACGAGGTTGAGGAGCATGGGCACACGCCGCCGGATGTCGGCCCCGCCGGCGCCGGTCACCTCCAGGGCGAACGCCACGTTCTCGAAGACGGTCTTGGCGGGCAGCAGCCGGAAGTCCTGGAAGACGATCCCGATCCGCCGCCGAAGGCGGGGCACCTCGCGTCGTCGGAGTCGCGCCAGGTCGCGGCCGGCGACGATCACCCGACCGGCGGTCGGCTGAACCTCACGGATCAGGAGCTTGATGAACGTGGTCTTGCCGGCGCCGGACGCACCCACCAGGAACACGAAGTCGCCGCGCGGGATCGTGACGTCCACGTCTGAGAGGGCCATCTTGCCGTTCGGGTAGGTGACCGCGGCG
>VBJP01000149.1 GCA_005880165.1 Chloroflexota bacterium
GCCGGCCTGCAGCAGTCGATCGTCGATGTGGCCGCCGCGGTCCAGCCGCGGCTGGCGATCGTGGACGGCATCGTTGGCATGGAGGGTGACGGACCGATCAAAGGCAAGCCGATCGTCGCCGGCCACCTCGTCTTTGGGACCGATCCGGTCGCCGTCGACGCCACTGCAGCGTTTCTCATGGGTGTGGATCCGATGCGCGTGGAGTACCTTGCGGAAGCCGCGCGCTTCCTCGGTCAGGGCAGCTTCGACCAGATCACCCAGGTTGGCGAAGATCTCGAGCGCTCCGTGACGCCGTTCCGCATGCGTCCCGAGTTCCAGGCGCTACGAACGGGCACCGCCGGCGCCACCCCGGGGGGTGATCCTGCTCACGCCGCGGGTGGATGACAAGGGTCAGCGCCGCGTCAGGAGTGAGCAGTCCTTCACGAGGAGAACCGACCTGCTATCCCGGTATCCCTCGCACCAGCCCGCGCTCGTCGCTGGCCCTTTAACGATGGTCACGTACGGCGGAAAGAGCATGGCCTGGACGCCATATTTCTCCGTCAGGCTCATCCAGTCACCGGACACGTCGCGAATGCTCGAGTAGTCGTTGAGGATCTGCTCCGAATACATGTCGTTGCGGCCGTCCACGAAGACGCGACCGCCGGAGTCGTAGATCCTTGAGATGACGTAGCCGCCCCATCCGTACTCGGCCAGGACGTGCACGTCTGGTTTCATCCGCTCCAGGACGTCGACGGCTCGAGCCGGATAGGGGTCCTCGGGCGGCGCGACCACGTGCAGCGGGGAGACCGGGAGGATGGTAAAGGCCCCTGCGGCTGCGATCACGACCGCCAGGACCAACTCCAGAATTCGGCGGCCCACCTGGAGCGACCGTGCCATGGCTCGAGCAGGCCTTCGCAGCCGGCGCTCCCGCATTCGCTCGTCGATACCCATCACGAGCGAGGGAACGGCCAGAACTGCGGCGATCGGTTCGTTGCGGATCGACGCCAAGCCCAGAGCGATGCCGACCAGGCCAGCAAGCGTCAGCCACCCCGGAGTGCGTCGGCCCCCTGCCGCGGCGATAGCGAGGATGAGGGCCAAGAAACCCCAGTGAGCGGCGTCGTGAAAGTTGGGTGACTGCCATTCCTGGATGTTGGCCAATCCCCAGTTGCCCGGCCGGATGTACCTGAGTGGATAGAGGATCCCGGTCGGTCCCGCCGGCGTGACCATGACGGCCAGCCCGCAACCGATCGCCGCACCCAGCATCCACGGCCACTGCGGGGACATCTGGGTTCGGCCAAACAACGTGAAGAGCAGGTACAGCACTACCACGCCAAGGCCAATCACCCAGAGGCCGTGGAGGTTCGCCCAGAGGACAAAGTACGGAATGAGAACCAAAGCCCATGCGGGGCGGCGCGGGTTGAGTCTCAGCAGGATGGCGATGAGGCCCCCAAGGAGCAGCCACGACACGGCCTGTGGTCTCAATGTGACGAATGGAACGAGGACGAGGGAACCCAGGGAGCAGCCCGCGATGATCGCCAGCATTGAACTGCCGAGCCGCCTCAGGGTCGTGGCCAGCACGAGGACGGTTGCCGGCGCGATCAGCCCAAAGACGGCGGTCGCAATCCCCGTTCCCAGCCCCGCGACGAGCCAGTAGAGCACAAGCTCGCTGAGCCACTCATGGAGCGTCCAGGGCCTCCCGACCCAGGTGAACGAGAAGGGATCCGTGGAAGGGATGTGCCCAGTGGTGGCAATCAGCCGGCCGGTGGTCACGTGCCAGAAGTAGTCGGGGTCCGAGACACCCTTCGCAAATGTGATCGAGACGAGGATCACGCCGATGGCAAATACGAACAGCGCGAGCGGGGAAGGGAGCAGACGTGGGAGGCGTGCTTCTGCCCCGGCCGCTGGGGTCTGGTCGGACATCGCCGCGGAGTCTAGACGGTGACTTCGCGCACCGGTACGCGTCGAAGGTACCAACGGCGCCGCCCTGCCCAGGGCGCTACCCTGCCGCCGTGACGACCCGCGCCGCCATCGGCCTGCGTGCACGCGCTCACCTGGCGCTGCTGGCGCTGCCGGCGCTGCCAATGAGCGCGATCGCCGTCACGGCCTTCTTCGCGCTCGTCGCGCTGCCGCGCGCCACGATGCCCCTGGTCGACGGCGACGTGTGGTGGCACCTCAGGGCGGGTGAGATGGTGCTGGCCACCGGGCAAGTCCCCAAGGTCGACACCTGGACGCTGGTCGGCGATGGGATGCGCTGGATCAGCCAGGACTGGCTCAGCAACACCCTGATGGCTGCGCTGCTTGCAGCCGGTGGGGCCCTCGGCGAAACGCTCCTCTCGTTGGTGTTCGGCGCGCTCGTCGTGCTCGCCTTCGCGCTCCTGTGGCGCTCGGTTGGTGTGCGCGCGCCGGCGAGCGGGTGGCTCGGACGCTTCGTGTGGCTCACGGTTGGCCTCCTCGTCGCTGGACCGGTGGTCGGGGTGCGGGTGCAGACGGTGGACCTGGTGATGGTCAGCCTGACGATATGGTCGCTCTGGCATTTCGTGACCGACCGGCGACGCGCCTGGCCGCTGCTGCTTCCCGTCCTCGCCGTTGGGTGGGTCAACCTGCACGCGGGATTCCCGCTGCTCTTCGCGTTTGGTGGCGCGGTGCTCGTGGGCGAGGCGGGCGACCGCCTGCTCCGACGTCGGGTGACGCCGGAACCTCTCGCATGGAGGGATCTCGGATGGCTGGCGGGTGGGCTGGTGGCGGCGGCAGTGGCGCTCGTGCTCAACCCCAATGGCATCGACATCTACGCCTACCCGTTCGCGACGGCCGGGATCCAGGCCCACCGCGACTTCATCTTCGAATGGTCCCGACCGGATCTCTCCTCGCTCCCCGGTCAGCTGCTCTTTGGCCTCCTCGCGCTGGCCGTGGTACCCACGCTGCTCCTCGCGCGTCGGGAGCTGCGCCTCACGGATGCCCTCTGGCTGCTCGGCGCCACTGCGCTAAGCCTCTCCGCCATCCGGTTCCTGCTGGTCATCGGTCCGGTGGCGGCAGTCATGGCCTGCGTCTACCTTGCTCCGCGACTGGCAGCCACACCGTTTGGCCGGGCAAGCCGAGGCCTCACCCAGCGCCTGGGCCGGCCCGCGCGAACCTCGGGCCTGGCAGCCGTCAACCTCGTCCTGTGCCTGGCTGTGGCGCTCCTCGGCGCCGGCGTGGCGCTGGCGCGCGTGACGCCGTCGGCGCAGTCGAGCGCGATCGCGGAAGCGATGCCGGTCGCCGCCACCGCCTGGCTCCGGGATCACGCCCCACGGGCACGGATCTTCAACGTCTATTCCTGGGGGGGCTGGCTTGGCCGCGAGCTGCCACGCGCCAGGGTCTACATCGACGGTCGGTCCGACATCTACGGGGACGCGCCCATCCGCACCTACGCCCAGGCGATCGACCTGGAGACCGATCCTGCCCAGCTCCTCGATCGATATCGGATCGACCACGTCGTCTTCTGGCCGGATTCGGCACTGACCGGGTGGCTGGACCGGAGCCCGGCCTGGCGACGGGTCTACACCGATGGCCAGGCAGCCGTCTGGGAGCGCACGCGCACGCCAGTCGACTAGTACTTCCGGTGCCCGAAGTACTGTTGACCCCATGCACCTTGCGCCACGACGATTGCCACCGGCCTCGGTACTAGTCCGGGACCCGTACTCGCGAAGCTCAGCACCCGGAAGGATCCCTGTGGCGAGATCGAACCCAGCGACGAGCATGCCTCGCGCGACCTCCGAGCGCGTGTACAGCCAGGCCACCGACCAGCTTCGTCGGCAGGCCAGGGCCACCCGCGACCTCGCGGAGCGCTACCACGAGCAGTACCGCCGCAGCCTCGAGTCCTGGGTTGCGCTGCGCAGCCGCCTGGAGAATCGCAACGGCTCCAGTCACCACGACGCTCCAACAGCTCGTACCGCCTCCAGCCGCCGCAGGTCCGCCGTCGAGATCCTGCGCGCCGAGCACGACGCCCTGGGACGCGAGGTCGCGATGCAGCAACATCGCCTGAAGCGCCTCCAGGCGGCAGCCCATCACCTCGAGCTGCTCCACGGCTACCTGCTCAGCGCCGATCCGCAGGTGGGCGAACCATCGATCGACGACGCAGAGGAGACGCCGGCGGCCATGCGGCTGCGCGTGATCGACGCCCAGGAGGGAGAGCGGCAACGGCTGGCCGAGGAGGTCCATGACGGTCCGGCCCAGGTGCTGACCAACGCCATCTTCCAGGTCGAGTATCTCGACCGCGTGCTGGAGACATCGCCACGAGCGGCACACCAGGAGATCGAGTTCCTGCGGCGCATGCTCCGCGACGGCCTCGACGAGGTGCGCGGATTCATCACCGACCTGCGCCCGCCGGCCGTCGACCTGGGGCTGGGTATGGCCCTCAGCGAGCGAGCCAATGAATTCGGGGAACGCCACGGCATCGCCATTCGCGTGGAGGTGGAGGGAATCGACGGGGTCCTCAGCCCCGAAGCGAAGTCATCGGTCCTGCGCATCGTGCAGGAGGCACTCCAGAACGTGCGGAAGCACGCAGCCGCCACCGAGGTCGTCATCGGTCTCGAAGGCGATCACCTCACCGTGGCCGATAACGGCCGCGGCTTCGACGTCATGCGTCTCGCGTCGGGAGCGAGTCGCAATTTTGGCCTGCAGTTCATGCGCGAGCGCGCGGAGCTGATGGGCGCATCCCTGCAGATCGAGTCGCGACAGGGCGAGGGGACGCGGATTCTGCTCCGCCTCCCGGACCGCTCGCGCTGACGCGGTCGTGCCGAGCATCGGTCACACCAAGGAGGAGAACGTGAACCAGACCCAGACGCAGACCCAGCCAGAGAAGCAGGCTGAGACCCAGAGCCAGTCGCAGTCGCACGAACGACGTCGCGGCGGTGACCGGCGCAACGAGGGCGTCAAGACCCGGATCGTGATCGTCGACGGTCACACCCTCTTCCGGCGTGGCGTCCGCAACATCCTGGAGCTCGAGGGTGACATGGAGGTCATCGGCGAGGCCGGGAATGGCCGCGAGGCCATCGCGCTGGTCGAGGAGCTGACTCCGGACGTGATCCTCATGGACGTGGGGCTGCCGGCGCCAAGCGGCATCGAGACGACGCAGCGGATCAAGCGCGAGCTGCCGCACACCGGCGTCGTGGTGCTCGCCGCCAACGACGACGAGGACCAGCTCTTCGAGGCCATCAAGGCGGGGGCTGCCGCGTACGTCTTGAAGGACATCGACCCCAGCGACCTGATCGCCATCATCCGCCGGGTACGCTCCGGCGAGTACCTGATCAACGACAAGGTCTTCGCCAAGCCGGCCGTCGCCAGCCGAGTCCTCAAGGAGTTCCGCGAGCTGGCGGTCTACGGCAACGACGCGCAGCCGATCTTCGCGCCACTCTCACCGCGCGAGGTCGAGATCCTCGACAACATCGCTCAGGGCATGACCAACAAGCAGGTCGCCTACGCGCTGTCCATCAGCGAGCAGACGGTCAAGAACCACATGAGCAGCATCTTGCGCAAGCTCTCGGTCAACGACCGCACCCAGGCCGTGGTGTATGCCATGCGCCAGGGCTGGATCAAGA
>VBJP01000150.1 GCA_005880165.1 Chloroflexota bacterium
GTCTGAGTCTGGATCAGGCTCGGGAGGGGAAGAACCTCCGGAATATGCGAGAAATTCTCACGGCGCGGGGCCAGCTCAAATCGGCTGGCTTGCTCGGCCAAAGCCATGCAGCACGACTCCTCAGGGAAAACAGGGCAGGGTGGGGCGCGGACACGCGAACGGAGAGTGTATCACCGCAAGGCGCTTTGTCAAGCGAAGCGCACTAGGGGGAGTGGCTCAGTTTGATTCGGGTAGAGGGGGGTCATACAGGGCCAGCTCTTCGTCTGTCGGCGGCTGGAAGATGCCTCGATACCGCTCCATGTGACTCTCGGTGATGGCGATGCCGCCGGCGGCGTGACGAGCCACGACTCGCCCCACCAACTCATCGTAGGGCGCATCGAGGAAACGGAGTTCGACCGCTACGCCGAGCGTTCGCGCGGCCTCGCGCTTCTCGTCGCGCTCCGAGCGAGCCCAGAAACCCCATTCGAGCACAACCGAGGTTCCCAGCACGAGGAGCCGCTGCGCAAGTTCCCAGAATTCCGCTTCGAGCCTGGCTTGGAAGCCCTCGTCGAAGGGATCAACCTCCAACGCCGACTCCCACTCATCCGGGTTGAGCCGCACCGCGCCATAGGCGTCCGCAAGCTCGCGCGCGAGCATCGTCTTGCCCGATGCAGGCAGGCCGCACAGCAACACCAGCCTCGGTTGCAGCGTGTTGCCCGCCGTCATCATGGCGCTCCTCATTCGCGGCCATTGTTGGCGGACGGGCGATGCGGGTAAAGACCGCAGTCGAGTAGCGCCGCGATCTCCTCACACGTCCAGACGTAATCCGCGATGCTAGCGGCCATGGCCGGGGTCCGGTTCTGCACGCGCGACGGATGCCGTTCTCCGTAGGACGCGACCGCGGTTCAGCGGGTGAGAGTCACCTTCTGGAGACGGCGCGGCGAGTCGGGGTCGCGGCCATTGGCCAGGGCCAGGTGATAGGCGAAGAGCTGGCACGGCACGATCGCGACGGCTGGCGAGAGCCATTCGGGGACGCCTGCTTCCAACGGGATCGCGTCATCGGCCGCCTCGCGGACGGACGCGTCGTCAGAGATCACGAGCAGCCGCGCGCCATCGGCACGCAACCGCGGGAGCAGCTCGGCCAAGCCTGCGAGCGTCGGTCCGGAGACCGCGACCGCCAGCACCTGGTAGCCGGGCTCGACCAGGGCAATCGGTCCGTGCTCGAAATCGGCCGCGGAGTAGGGGTCGGCCATGATCAGCCCCATCTCCTTGAGCTTGAGCGCCCATTCCCGAATGGTGGCGTAGTGGTAGCCGCGACCGATGACCGCGCATTGGCGCAGGCCCCGCAGCTCGCGCGCCGCGTGCTGGGCGTCGTGCTCGGTCTCGAGGGCTCGGGCAACGTGTCCGGGCAGGGCCTCCAGCTCAGGCTCCGATCCCCCGCCGGCGAGGGCGTCCGATAGGAGGGCGACCACCGCCAGCTCGGCGATATAGGTCTTGCTGGCCGCGACGGCGAGCTCAGGGCCGGCCTCGAGCGCGACGACTGTCTCCGCGGCCTCCGCCAGCGGTGAGGCGGGCTCGTTGGTGATGGCAAGGGTCACCGCGCCCTGCTTGCGCGCGTCGGCGAGGACCTCGACGACATCCGGCGAGCGGCCTGACTGGCTGATGCCGATCACCAGTGCGCGGCTCACGTCCGGATGCGATCCATACACCGACTGGACCGATGGCACCGCGAGTCCGGTGGCCAGCCCGTTCCGAATTCCCAGCACGTATTGCGCGTAGGTGGCCGCGTGGTCAGATGTGCCCCGCGCAGCCAGGAACACCGCGTCGATCCCCCGCTGCTCGACCCGTCCCGCGAGCTCGCGCAGTGGCGCCCGCGCGTCGCGTACCAGTCGCTCGACGACGGCCGGGCTCTCGGCGAGCTCGGAGACCAGGCTCATATGCTCGCCATGCTAGCCCGCCCGCCGAGCGAGATACGAAGAGCCGACCCCGAACATCTCGGGGGCCGGCCCAGGTTGTGGCGTGGGTGTGACGAGACCGATCAGCGGATCTCGACGGTAGCGCCGGCCTCGGCCAGCTTCTCCTTGACCTGGTCCGCCTCTTCCTTGGTGACGCCCTCCTTGACGGCCTTGGGGGCAGCGTCGACGAGGTCCTTGGCCTCCTTGAGACCCAGGCCGGTCAGCTCGCGGACGGCCTTGATCACCAGGATCTTGTTGGGGCCCACCTCGGTAAGGATCGCGTCGAACTCGGTCTTCTCCTCGGCCGGCGCCGCTGCCGCTCCGTCTCCACCGGTGGAGGGCGCCGCAACAGCCACGGGGGCCGCGGCGGTTACGCCATAGCGCTCCTCGAACGACTTCACCAGATCCGAGAGGTCGAGGACCGTCATCTGGTCGATCGCCTCCAGGATCTCGTCCTTGCTCAAACTCTTCGCCATCGTCGTCTCTCCTTCTCGTCAGGCGGCGCTGCCGCCCTCGCGCTGTCGCTTCTTCTCGGCCACGGCGCTCAGCACGCCAACGAGGTTGCGCATCGGCCCCGACAGGACGCCGGCCATGGCGGTCATGGGCGACGCCATGCTGCCGGCAAGCCGGCCGAGCAGCACCTCGCGGCTGGGCAGGAACGCCATGCGGGAAAGGCCGTCGCCGTCGATGGGCCGCTTCCCGAGAAGGCCGCCTCGCAGGCTGACCACCTTGTTGTATGGGCGCAACGCCTCCTGGAGCGCCCTTGCCAGCGTCATCTCGTCGCCGGACACCGTCGCCACCGCGGTGGGGCCCGCCAGCATCGGCTTGAGGTCCTCGAGACCCACCTGGTCCGCGGCGATCTTCAGCAGCCGGTTCTTGGCGATATGCAGCTGCACGCCGTTTGCTTTCAGCGATCGCCGGACCGCCTGCATCTCGGAGACTTTCAGCCCCCGGTAATCGGCCACGGCCAGCGCTGAGCTGTTGCGGAGCATCTCCGCGAGCTCGGCGACGGCCTGGCGCTTCTCCTCAGTCGCCATCTGCGTCTCCTCGTCCACCTCCTGGATATGCGAAACGGTCCTCGTGCACGCGCACACGAAGACCGTCGGGTCGGTTCGTGCCTCGGCGTGCCCCGGCCTCCCGGCCGGTGATTAGCCCGGGCGTGCCCGGGTCACATCGCTGTCTCTGGCTCTTGAATTGTTCGGTCCTGCAGGACCGATGGTTCGGCTCTGAGCCTCTCCTCCTGCGGCGCGCCTAGGCAGTCGCGGCTGCGAGCGCCGATGGTATATCAACTCGCACCCCGGGTCCCATGCTGGGGGCCAGGGTCAGGCTGCGCATGTAGGTTCCCTTCGCTCCCGAAGGCTTCGCACGGTTCACCGCGTCCACCAGCGCTGCGACGTTGGCGGCCAGCTGCGCGGGCGTGAAGCTGGCCTTCCCGACCGGCACGTGCACGATCCCGGCGCGATCGACCTTGAACTCGACGCGGCCGGACTTGATCTCCCCCACGGCTCGCTCGATATCGAAGGTGACGGTCCCGGACTTGGGGTTCGGCATCAGGCCGCGCGGACCGAGCTTCTTTCCGAGGCGTCCGACGCCGCCCATCATGTCCGGAGTGGCGATGGCCACGTCGAAGTCGAGCCAGCCGTCGTCGACGCGCTTCACGAGATCGTCGGCTCCCACTTCATCTGCTCCGGCGCGCAACGCCTCCTGGGCCTTCTCGCCCTGGGCGAAGACGATCACGCGGATCTTGCGGCCGGTGCCGTGGGGCAGCACCACGGTTCCTCGCACCAGCTGGTCGGCGTGGCGGGGATCGATCCCCAGGCGCAGGTGCGCCTCGACGGTGGCGTCGAACTTGGTGAACGACACCTTGGGCAGCAGCTCGGACGCCTCCCCGATCGGGTACCGGCGCTCCGGCTCGACCAGCTTGGCCGCATCCCGGTACTTCTTGCCGTGCCTGGTCATGACTCGGCCACCTCGATGCCCATGCTGCGTGCGGTGCCGGCCAGGATGCGCATGGCGTGCTCGATGTCGTTGGCGTTGAGATCGGGCATCTTGACCTCCGCGATCTCACGGAGCTGCCTCTGCGTGACCCGACCGACCTTCTCGCGGTTCGGCTCGGCCGAGCCCTTCTCCGCGCCGGCCGCGCGCTTGAGCAGCGCAGCGGCGAGCGGCGCCTTGGTGACGAACGTGAAGGATCGGTCCTCGAAGACCGTGATCTCGGCCGGCACCACGTAGCCGGCCAGGTTTGCAGTGCGCTCGTTGAAGGCCTTGATGAACTCCATGATGTTGATCCCATGCTGGCCGAGCGCGGGACCGACCGGCGGCGCGGCGGTCGCCCGGGCAGCTGGCGCCTGGACCTTCAGGATCGCGCGGATTTTCTTCGCCATTGAGGTTCCTCCGAGGTGCTGACGGGGCGGTTCGCGCCCCTCCCTCTCGTGGTGCGATGGCGGCCAGGCGGCCGCCATCGGGCTTGTTTAGAGCTTCTCGATCTGCAGGAAGTCCAGCTCCACCGGGGTCTCGCGGCCGAAGATGCTGACGAGCACCTTGACCTTGTTCTTCTCCGGGTTCACCTCGTCGACGGTACCGATGAACTCGGCGAACGGACCGTCGTTGACGCGAACGCTCTGACCCTTGGTGAACTGGACCTTGAACTTGGGAGTCTCGACCCCCATCTGCTTGAGGATCTTCTTGACTTCGGTCTCGTCGAGCGGGGTCGGGCGGTTGCCGGAGCCCACGAAGCTGGTGACGCCCGGCGTGTTGCGCACGACGTACCACGAGTCGTCGCTCATCACCATCTCGACCAGGACGTAGCCGGGGAAGACCTTCTTGTTGACGGTCTGCCGCTGGCCGTTCTTGATCTCGATCTCCTCCTCCATGGGGACGAGCACCTGGAAGATCTGGTCCTCGACGCCCATCGACTCAATGCGGTGCTCGAGGTTGGCCTTCACCTTGTTCTCGTAGCCAGAGTAGGTGTGGATCACGTACCACGACTTGCGGGTGCGTTCGTCTGCGGTCAGCTCCCCGACGCGAGGCGCCTCGCGCGACAGTCGGGCCGCTTGCTGTGCCTCGCTCTCGCGTACCCGCGGCTCGGCAGCCGGGGCGGGCTCGGGCTCCGAAGCCTCGGCCACATCGGCCAGTTCGGCGTCGGCAGGCTCCGCAGAGGCTACCTCGTGCTCGGCCTCCATCGGCTCAGGCTCGGCGACCTCGGTCTGGGCTTTCTGGCGCTGCTCGTCCTCGATTGGCTCCGCCAACTCGGTGGTCTGGGCTGTCTGGCGCTGCTTGTCGCTCACTTGAACACCTGCGATAGCGCGAAGTGCATGACCTGATCGAGGATTGCGATATAGGCACCCACCGCGATGCTGACGCCAATCACGATCAGCGTCAGGTTGACGACCGTCTGGCGGTCGGGCCAGGAGACCTTTCTGAGCTCTGCCCAGCTCTCCTGGAAGTAGATGCGGAGGTTTCCAAACACGATTCGTTCAGCTCTGGCGGTGCGGGTTTTCTATGGACCGATGGACCGGTACGGTCGCGCGACGCGGGATCTGGCAGGGGCGACAGGACTCGAACCTGCAACCGCTGGTTTTGGAGACCAGTGCTCTACCAATTGAGCTACACCCCTACCGGCTCTGGCCGTTCGACCACTGACGTCGCTATTTCGTCTCCCGATGCAGGGTGTGGCGACGATCCCGGGGGCAATACTTCATCAGCTCGAGCCGTCCCGGGTCGTTCCGCTTGCTCTTCCTCGTGCTGTACGTGCGTTCCTTGCAGACTGTGCACGCCAGCGCGATCACGGGTCGGTTCTCGGCCTTGGCCACCTTGATCGGTCCTTCTCATCGGCCC
>VBJP01000005.1:0-508 GCA_005880165.1 Chloroflexota bacterium
CACCCTACGGGTGGAGCCGTCGCGGAACGTGAAGATGAGCTCCCGGCAGCTGCCCGCCCAGGCAGCATCCGTCTTCCAGGTGTACATGTAGGAATGGGTCGTCGGGCCATAGGCGAAGGATGACCCTGTGGCGTCGACAGCAGCCTGGATGTCAGCGGGTCCCGCCGCCGCGTTCTCGCACGGGTAATACCTGGAAGCCGGCCAGCCATGCGCGAGCACGTCATACCCCTCGAATCCGCCCATGCCGAAGGTGAGCCGGATCGCCGTCCCAGCCACGGCCCGATTCAGCACCGGAAACGGCGCCTGCGCCTGGAACCCCTCGAAGCGGTCTGCGAGGGTCCGACGGTCGCCGATGCTGAATATCGCCGCGCCCGCAAGGATGGCCACAATGACTGTCAGCGCGACAGCGCCCGCGAGCCAGGGCGAATCGGTCAGGCGGCGCTCACCGGGACGGGGCCTGGGCGGATAGGCGGCGTAGCGCCGAGGTCGTCGTTCGGGAGTCCATTCT
>VBJP01000005.1:527-36821 GCA_005880165.1 Chloroflexota bacterium
AGTCCAATGAGCGCCGGCCGCCTCGACCGGCTGGCCGCGGTCCCATGCCGTGCGCTTGCCCGGGTCTGACAGGATCTCCCAGGCCGCGTTGACCGCCCGCATGCGCTCGCCGGTCGCGTCGCCGCGCAAATCGGGGTGCAGCTCCTTGGCCAGCTGCCGGTAGGCACGGGCGATCTGCGCGGGCGTGGCCTCGCGACCCACGCCCAGCGTCGCATATGGATCAATGGGAGTCCGGATCATGCCGAGGGTGTTGCAGTCTGACGAGGTGGGTCAGGCGCCGAACCAGCGCTGAAGCCGCTCCCTCTCGAAGCGGACCTTTTCCTCGAGCTGCGCCTGAGAGGGAATGGTCAGCTCGACGGCCGGGGGATCGGCGTAGAAATCGCCGCGGATCGTGCTTGCCTCCCCTCCCCCCATCTCCAGGAAGCAGGCCCCGGTGCCGTCAAACCTCGCGCTGGGATTAGCGCCACGAAACGCGGCAGCGATCCGCGCCGCCACGACCGTCCCCTCGCGCTCCGCGAACAGGCCGGCCTTTGGCAGCGTCGCCAATCGCGTAGACACCGGGATGGCCGGTCTCCAGGGTGGCACGATCGACGCCGACCCAACCGCCTGGCTGCGCCAGCCCGCACTCCACCAGGACCGCAGGCGCACGGTGAGGCGGCACCGCCAGCAGCAGGTCGAATCCGATCCGCTCTCCTTCGGAGAAGTGCACCGCTCCATCCATCACCGCACGTGCTTGCCGGCCCGCAAGATACGGAATGCCGCGCTCCTCAAGGCGACCGTCCAGCAGCGCGCAGCCGGCAGCCCCGAGCACGGGCAGCACGATGGGCGCGGGTCCGAAGACACTCACCGCTGCGTCGATTCCGCGCGCGATGAACAGGTCCTGGAGGAGGAGAGCGAGCTCGAATGGAGCGGGCGGACAGGTGTAGGGCGAACCGAAGATGCCGATCACCACGCGGCCCCCAGAGAACTCCTGGATGGCCTGCGCAGCGGCCGCAAGGTCATCCCGGCTCCACGCACTCCACCCGTGTTCGACGAGGCCTGGAACGGCGCTCGGCTCATGCGCGGCGCCGAGTGCAATCACTACCGCATCGGCCTCAAAGCGGTCGTCCTCCACAATCACCGCGCGCGAATCGGGCTCGAGCGCCTGGACCTCTCCCTGGATCACGCGAATTCCCCCCTCGGCCAGGCGTGAGACAGGCCGGCTGCCTTCGGTGAGCGGCGACGCACCGATCAAGTGCCACGTCTTGCGGGTCCCCATCACGAATTCGTCGCGGCGGTCAACGAGGATTACTTCGTCGGCGGGATCGAGCCGGTCGCGCAGCGCGATCGCGGTCGCGATCCCACCAAAACCCGCGCCCAGGACCATCGCCCGCGCCATCCGGGCAGGGTACCAGCGTAGGGGCGCGCAATCGCGCGGAGGACCCCTAGACTGGATCGGTGGCGAAAGCGGCTTCCAGCCCTCACGATCCGGGTCCTGAAGCCTCCGCCGAGCGAGGCGAAGCCGCAGCCGACTCTGCACGCAAGCCGATGCGCCTGGGGAAGGCCAGCGTGCGCATCGGTACTGCCAGCTGGACGGATCCGACCATGGTGGCGCCGGGGGTCTTCTACCCGCCGGATGCGAAGAATGCGGAGGACCGCCTCAATTACTACGCCGACCAGTTCCCGGTGGTGGAGGTCGACTCCACCTACTACGCGCTCCCGGTGCGTCGAATGGGCGAGCTGTGGCTGGAGCGCACGCCTCCGGACTTCACCTTTGACGTCAAGGCCCACGCGCTGATGACCGGCCAGCCGTCGGAGGTGAAGCGGCTGCCCAAGGAGATCCGTGAGGAGCTGCCCATCGAGCTCCAGGACAAGGGACGGATCTACGGGCGAGACCTGCCCAAGGAGCTGTACGACGCGATCTGGGACCAGTTCCTGGACGGGGTGGCGCCGCTCCATTCCGCCGGCAAGCTGGGCGCCATCTTCCTGCAGTTTCCGAAGTGGGTCTTCCCGTCCAACGAGGCGCGCGACGCGATCGTGGAAGCCAAGGAACGCCTGGCCGATGTGCCGATGGCGGTCGAGTTCCGAGCCGCGTCATGGTTCAACGACAAGAACGCCGGGCGCACGCTCGACTACCTCGACAAGCACCACATTCCGTTCGTCATGGTGGACGCGCCGCAGGGCATGCGAAGCTCAGTGCCGCCGATTGTGGCGGTTACCTCACCTCAGCTGGCGGTGATTCGTTTCCATGGGCGCCGCGCCGAAACCTGGGAGGCCAGGGGGATCCCGGTGGTCGAGCGCTTCCGCTACCTCTACTCCCAACCGGAGCTGGAGGAGTGGGTGCCGCGGGTCGAGGAGGCGGCTGGCAAGACCCGCGAGATCCACCTATTGATGAACAACTGCTACGCGAACTACGGGACCACCAACGCCCGCGAGATCGCCGCGCTGCTGGCCAGGGAGGCACCCAAACTCGCCGCTCGCGCCTGACGGAGCTGGTCGAGGCTCGCTCGCCGTCGCCTCACTGGCGTCGGTCCTACTCCGCGGTAGCAGACGTCGGTGTCAGGCTCGCAATCTGGTCGCGCAGCCGACCCGCGTACAGCTGGTTGCCTCGTGCCTCCTCGCTCGCGAGCACCTCTCGCAGGAGATCGGCCGCCTCTGCAGGACGGTCGGCGATGCGCAGCACGTCGGCGAGCGCCAGACGCGACCACGCAAAGAGGATCTGGTACTCGGTCTGGCCGGCTAGGGCCACGGCGTGGCGAGCCATCGCCTCTGCCTCATCTGCCTTCTCCCGGCGAGCAAGGAGGCGGGCGCGGACACTGACTAGCAGGACCTGCGTGACGAGGTCGTCGGCGGCACCGGCCTCCTCGGCCAGCTGCGCGAGTTCCTCGATCTCGGCGGTTTCTTCCATGTCAAGCAGCACCGATGCCAGCTCCGTTATCACAGTAGAGAGATAGCCGCGCTCGCCAAGTGCCGTCAGCTCCCGGAAGCTCGATCGCAACCGCTCAGCAGCGCGAGCCAGATTGCCTTGCCATATGTCGATGATCACGTCGGGATGGGTTGCGAACGCCTGGACCCGCATTCCCATATCCAGAAAGATGTCCCGACCGCGGGCGATCTCGGCCAATGCCTGATCGGTCGATCCCTCCATGGCAGTCATGAGGCCATGGCCAGTGAGGGTCGCCGCCTCCAGGGCGAGGTGGCCGCTTGCGCGGGCGAATTCCAGGTCATCTCGCAATGTGGGCTCCAGCGTCATCCCGCCTTGGAAGCTGAAACCCCCGGCCATTGACCTATTGCCCCGCAGCTCGGCTTCCAAGGCTCTGTCCCCCGCCTCGCGGGCGTACGTAAGACCCTCCTCTGCGAGGTTCTGAGCATCACCGAGCCGACCCTGGTAGAACGCCACCTCGCTTGCTGCGTTCAAGGCGCTGGCGACGCCCCCAGGCGCACCGAGCTCTCGGCGGATGCGAAGCGCCTCCTCGACCTTAGGCAGCACCTCTGTCGCACTTCGCCCTTGCTCGAATGCCAACTGGACCTGCTCCAGCGCCTCCGCTCGTGTAGCCGGCGGAGCGTCCGCGGATGCGAGAACCTCATCGATCGCCCGCTGCGCATCGTCGAAGCGGCCCATCCTCGCCAGGGCTCCTGCGAGCATCGGAAGGTTCGCGAGTCGCTCCGGATGCTCTTTTGGCAGCAGCGCGTTGGCGCGTTCGAGGAGCCGCACCACGGCAGCCTGGTCGCCGATGGCTCGGGCTCGCCGGGCTCCGGCCTGCAGGTGACCGGCGGCGCGCTGAGCGAGCTCGCGAATGCGGCCTGTATCGGCTCCCAGGGCTCGGCGGTACTCGTATGCCTGCTGCAGGTGATGACCCACCAGCTCGTGGAGCTCGGGAAGCCGGCCGGCCAGCATTACCTCTGTCCAGTCCGCGAACGCCTCGTGCAGACGGGCACGCTCCTGTTTGGGGAGCGACTCATAGGCCGCGTCACGAACCAGCTGATGGCGGAAGCGGAAGCGCACCTCCTCGTCGACCGTGTCGGCCTCCGGTGCGGCCTCCTCGTCGAGCCGCACCAACTCTTTGCGCACCAGCGCCATGAGCCGAGGCAAGACCGCGTCTCGATCCGCGTCTGGGCTGAGCTGCGCGACCTCCGAGGCGCCGAAGCGCTTGCCGACCACCGCGGCTCGCCCGAGGACCGCCCGCTCGTCGGCCGGCAGATGATCGAGGCGAGCGGCCAGGAGCAGCTCGATCGTCGGCGGGACGGCGATCTCGTCCGGAACGCGTGTGACGCGGAAGGCGTCTCCGTCGCGCTGCAGAATGCCGTCATCGGCGAGCATCGACAGGAGTTCCTCGACGAACAGCGGATTCCCCTCTGCGGCGTCCTCGATCCGCCGCGCGAGCGCGCCGGGGAGCACGTTTCCCCCAGTCAGGTTGGCCATGATCTCGCTCACCGCAGCGTCGTCGAGCGGCTCGAGAAGGATGGCGGCGGCGTTCATCTTGCCGCCGCCCCATGTGGGCCGGGCTTCCAGCAACTCCGGCCGGGCAATGGTCACCAAAAGGATCGGCGAGTCCCGCGACCAGTCGGTGATGTGCTCGACCAAGTCGAGGAAGGTGGGCGTTCCCCACTGAACATCGTCGAAAACGGCGACGAGCGGGCGGCGTCGCGCCATCGCCTCGAGGAGGCGGCGAATGGCCCAGAAGGTCTCCTGTCCGCCTGCGGCGCTGACGCCATCTGCCGTAGCCAGACCGATGGCGGCCGCCACGCGCTCCGCTACCACCTCCGCGTGGCTTAGCCTGCCCGCGAGCGCTCGAAGGCGGTCGAGCGCCTTCTCCGGGGGGTCGCCCGGCTCGATCTCGGCGGCACCACGCAGCGCCTCGGCGAGCGGCCAGTAGGTGATCGCATCCCCGTACGAGAGGCATCGGCCGCGGATGACCGTCGCCTCTCCCCGGACAGTGCCGAGGAACTCATGGATCAGCCGGGACTTTCCCACGCCCGCCAGGCCGAGCACCGTCACAAGCTGTGGCGCGCGGTCGTCACGCGCGCGAGCCACGGCATCGGTCAACTGACGAAGCTGGCGATCGCGGCCAACCATCGGGCTGTCCATGTGGCGCGCCTGTGCCCCGGCGAGCGGGTCGACCGATTGCAGGCCCCACGCCGCGATCGGCTCGGCCTTGCCTTTGAGGGTCAGCGGAGCCACCGGCTCGGCGGTCACGGCATGTCGGACAAGTCGATGGGTCTCCTGGCCGATCAGGATCTCGCCGTGCTGGGCCACCTGCTCCAGGCGTGCGGCAGTGTTCACGACGTCACCGGTGGCGAGAGTCTGGTGGGATGCCGCATCGCCAGCCACGACTTCGCCGGTGTTGATCCCGGTGCGGATGGAGAGCTCGACTCCCCAACGGCTGGCAAGATCGCGGTTCAGGGTCTCGAGGGCGGTTCGCATGTCGAGCGCAGCCCGCACGGCGCGCAGCGCGTCGTCCTCGTGGAGCTGGGGGATGCCGAAGACCGCCATCACCGCGTCCCCAATGAACTTCTCGACTGTTCCCTCATGCCGTTCAATCGCGACGCGCATCGCGTCGAAGTACCGCTGCATGACCTGTCGCAGGGCTTCGGGATCAAGCCGTTCGCCCATCTGCGTCGAACCTGCGACGTCCGCGAAGAGCACCGTCACCCGCCTTCGGGTCTCGAGTGCCCGTTCGGTGGCCGCCTGCGCTAAGAGCGCGGCCCCGCAGTTCAGGCAGAACCTGGCACGATCGGGATTTGCTTCGCCGCAGCTCGGGCAGGCCGCCATGCCGGGAGTGTACCTGCGTGCTCCAGCATTCCGGCGCCTGCGAGCAGGCCGTAGTACGGTCTGGTCCGATGACCCGGCATTCGACGCGGTGGCGCACCCCTATCGGCCTGTTCCTCGCCACCGGCATGCTTGCTGCTTGCCTGGCTGGACCCGCTCATTCCATGTCACCCGCGCTGCCGTCCGCCTCCACCGCGCCCACGCCGGGTCCAACGACCGAGCCCACTCACACTCCGTCGGCCACTCCCGAGCCTACGCCGGACCAGGCGAAGGTCCCGATCTTCCAGGCCGGCGCCATGGCCGCCACGCGCACGACCGTCAGGCTGCGGGACCTTCCCGGCACGCAGTGGGGCGTTGCGGCACTGCTGCCAACGGGAGCCGTCGTGCAGGTCGTGCTCGGCCCGATACGGACCGGCAGCTTTGGCTGGTACCTCGTGCGCGACGCGGACCCGGCCAAGCCATCCTTCAACGAGGGTTGGCTGGCGGCCGGATTCGCTCCGGACGCCTTCATCGCCCCGGACCCATCCGCTAGGCCGCCTGCCAACAGCCCCGTCTTCGTGGCCGGCTATGGAGGCGTGACGGATGCGGATTTCGGCCCATTCCGGGTCGAAGGCAACACCGCGCTACGCTGGGCCCTGGCGCTGCCGATCGGCAAGCCGGTGGGATCCATCTGCCATTTCATCGGCGCGCTCACGCCTGCCGGCGGCAAGGCGGTGATCTTCCTGAAGACCTCAGCGTCTGATGCGCCCGCGCCCGGCACCGTGCAGCCGTCGTTCTTCGCCCAGCATCCGACGCTGCGCGGCGACCTCTTCATGCACGTCGACTCCGATTGCAGCTGGGCGCTGTCGGTCGTCCGTCTCCCGCTCTAGGCCGATGCGGGCAGCCGCACCTCGAAACGCGCTCCTCCACCCGGACGATCCGCTGCGCTGATCGAACCGCCGTGGCGTTCGGCTATCCAGGATGCGATCGCGAGACCGAGCCCGAGTCCTCCAGGTGGGGCGTCCGACGCCCGCCAGAAGCGCTCGAAGACATGCCCGATGTCGTCGGCCCGAATCCCCCGGCCGGTATCTTCGACCTGGAGGACGGCGGCGCTGCCTTCGCGAGCGACGTGCACGCTGACCTGCGCGGGTCCACCCGCATGACGGATGGCGTTGTCGACAAGGATCACCGCCAATTGACGCAGGCGCGCGAAGTCGCCGGTGACCTGGGTTGGTTGGCCGTCGAACGCGAGGTTCACGCCACGCTCGGTGGCTATCGGCGTCAGCTCGCCCAGGGCGGCCGTCGCCGCATCCGCAAGGTCGACGGTGCCCCGTTGGAGCTCAACGACCCCCGAGTCGGCGCGCGCCAGCAGCAGGAGCCCGTCGACGAGCTCGGTCATGTGCACGATCTCCGCGCTCATGTCCTCGAGAGCGGTCCCGACCTTCCCCACCGGCTCGTCCGGGTGACGGCGCAGGTCTTCGAGCGAACCGCGCAGGATGGTGAGCGGCGTCCGCAGCTCATGCGAAGCGTCGGCAGCGAACTCGCGCTGGCGCCGGAGTGAATCCCGGATGGGGACAAGCGCCCGCGAGGCATACAGCCAGCCTCCGGCCGACGCCATCGCCACGGCGCCAAGCCCGCCGAACAGGAGGATGAGCAGGAGGGTTCCCAGGGTGCTCTCCTCGGCGTTCCGGAATGCGACAACCTGGATCACATAGCGGCCCTCGCCCAGGTCGATCGGCTCCGTCAAGACCCTCGCGGAGGCTCCGCTGAGCTGGACCTCGCGCAGCTGCGCCTGGCCAGAGGCGCGCGCTGTGGTGACCGCATCGGAGATGGGGAGCCCCTGGGTTGGGGCATCGCGTGGGACGAACGCGACGTTCTGCGGCGTGACGATCACGCCGATCGTGCCAGAGGCCGGCCCGCCGATCGCCAACCCGATCGTGTGATACAGGTCCGGGCCAGGTCCGGGGAAGCCCGGGCGGCTCAACGTCTCGTCGATTTGTCTCGCACGAGCCTCCAGCGCGGCCTCAGTGGACCTCGCCAGGTTTGCGGCGGTGGTGGCGTAGACCGCAACCCCCAGGACGAGAAGAATGGCCAGCGTGATCGCGCCGCTCCAGGCGACGAGCCGCCAGCGAACCCCCCGCAGCAGGCGAACGTCGCCCTCGGCGGCAGACTCGTGTCTCGGTTCGGGGGCGAAGAGCGTCCGGAGTCGGCTCACGGCCGCGCCTCCACCCCGGATCCCTCCCGCCGCTCCTGCCGCGACGTCCGTTCCGGCGCCAGCAGCCGATAGCCGACTCCCCGCTCGGTCCTGATCCGCGCGCTGCCCGCCGGGCCCAGCTTCTCGCGAAGAAGATGCACGTAGGCGTCCACGGTGTTCGGGGTGACCGCCACGCCGTACGGCCACGCCGCGTCGAGCAGCTGGTCGCGGCTGAGCGCCTGGCCCGGATGCCGCAGGAAGCATTCGAGCAGGGAAAATTCGCGTGGCGAGAGGGTGACCGCGCGTCCCGCGACCGTGACCTCACGCATCGCCTCATCGAGCGTGATCGGTCCGTTCATGAGCTTGGCCGTGCGTCGGGTTCCGTTCCGGCCCCTGCGCCCAAGTGCCCGCAGCCGCGCGGAGAGCTCCTCGTAGGCGAATGGCTTGACCAGGTAGTCATCGGCTCCCGAATCCAGGCCTCGCACGCGATCGTCGATCGCGTCGCGGGCCGTGAGCATCAGGATGGGAACCGATGAGCCTCGCGCGCGCAGGTCCTTGGCGACCTCCAGCCCGGATCGGTCTGGCAGACCGATGTCCAGGATGATGGCGTCCAGACCGTCGGCCATCCGGGCGAGCTCGAGCGCGGTGCGCGCGTCCGCGGCTTCCTCGACGACATGGCGATCAACGCTCAACAGCCTACCGAGGAGCCGGCGAAGTCGGGCATCATCTTCGACGACGAGCAGGTGCATGCGTCGAACTATCGCAGACCGTCAGACGGCCGCTTCTCGTCCGGGTTCAACCTCATCATCGCCCGCACGGTCGTCGCCATCCCTGAATGGACTCTGAAAACCAGGCCGCCTGTTCGACCCCACGACGCAGTTCGCGACATTCGAGCTGTCACGCCGGCGACTAGGCTTCCCTCCGTGCGGAGGGCGTACTGATGCAGCGGCTGGAAGACGGTCGAACCGTTTATTCCGCGACGGACCTGGTTGGATTTCTCGAGTGCCAGAACCTGACGGTGCTCGAGCGCGCTTCGCTCGCGGGTGCGGTCGAACGGCCAACCCGCGACGATCCCGAGCTGGCCATCCTCCAGGAGCGGGGCCTAGAGCACGAGCGGCGGTTCCTTGCCTACCTGCGGGAGCTTGGCCACGAGATCGTAGACGGCCGGTTCGCACCTGACGCGAGTGACGGGGCTAGCCGGCTTGAACACATCGAGCGCGACGCTGCCCGAACCCTCGAGCTCATGCACGAGAGGGCGGACGTCATCTACCAGGCCACGCTCTTCGA
The DNA here is from genome assembly GCA_005880165.1 of Chloroflexota bacterium. Classification (GTDB taxonomy): domain Bacteria; phylum Chloroflexota; class Limnocylindria; order QHBO01; family QHBO01; genus CF-82. Next base: position 9,737 of record VBJP01000005.1, read on the forward strand.
TGGCACCTGGCTTGGATACGTCGACTTCCTGCGGCGGGTTGATGGCGAGAGCTCCCTGGGTGAGCACCACTACGAGGTGGTTGACACCAAGCTGGCACGCCGCACCAAGGGCGGCGCGCTCCTGCAGATGTGCGTCTACTCGGACCTGCTGGCCGCCATCCAGGGCCGCATGCCAGCGCTGATGCACGTCGCACTCGGGGGCAGCGGCCACCGGATCGACAGTCATCGGCTCAACGACTACCTCGCCTATTTCCGGAGCGTAAGGGACCGATTCCAGGCGGAGATCGCGAGCAGCGCGGCAGTAGCGTTTCCGCTGGCTGCCGTCCCGCCGCCGGTCTCGCACTGCGGCGTATGTCGCTGGGACGCCTACTGCACCGCCCTGCGCGTGGATGCGGACCACCTGAGCCAGGTAGCCGGGATGCGCAACGACCAGGTGCGACGCCTGGAAACAGCTGGCATCGGCACCTTGACCGATCTCGCGCTCCTTCCGGAGCCGCCGCCAATCGTCGACGGCATCTCCGCGGCCGCCATGACGGGCCTCCGTGACCAGGCAAGCCTGCAGCATCGGTCCCGCGGCCAGGACGCCCCGCTCTTCGAATACCTGCTGCCGCAAGCGAACCTGGGTTTGGCCGGACTTCCGCAGCCGTCACCAGGAGATCTGTTCTTCGACATCGAGGGCGATCCGTACGCAGAGGAGGACGGCCTCGAGTACCTGTTCGGGGTCTGGGATCCAGCGAATCGCGACCCCCGTGGCGAACCGGCATTCCGCACCTGGTGGGCACATGACCGTTCGCGGGAGAAGGTGGCGTTCGAGAGCTTCGTCGACTTCGTGATGGACCGATGGAGCGGCGAGCCGGGCATGCATGTCTATCACTACGCCGCCTACGAGCGCGGCCGGATGGGGATGCTGTCGACCCGCCACGCCACCCGGGAGCTCGAGGTCGACAGCATGCTGCGCGGCGGGCTCTTCGTCGACCTGTACAAGGTTGTGCGCCAGGGCCTGCGCATCGGAATTCCGAGCTACTCGATCAAGAAGCTCGAGCCGCTGTATGGCCTCGGCCGCGAGGTTGCCCTGCGCGACGCCGGCTCGAGCATCGTTCGCTACGAGGCATACATCCGTTCGGCGAGTGCCGGCGCTGCAGACGAGGCCATCCTGGCGGAGATTGCCGCCTACAACCGAGATGACTGCCGGTCGAACGCCGAACTGCGCGATTGGCTGGAAGCGCGACGAGCCGATCTCGAGGCACGCGCCGGCCGCGTCCTCGAGCGACCCCAGCTGACCGACGAGCTCGAGAAGGGCCTCACGGATCGCGACCGCCGAATCGCGGAGCTGGCGCGGAAGCTGCTCGAACGCGTTCCGCTGGTCGCCGAACTGCGCATGGCGGATCCCGAGCTCCAGGGCAGGTGGTTGCTCGCCAACCTGCTCGAGTGGCACCGACGCGAGGAGAAGGTCGAGTGGTGGGCTTTCTTCGACCGCTGCACCAAGTCGGACGCGCAGCTCGTCGAGGATGAGGAGGCGATTGGGCAGCTCACGTGGGTCGGTGAGGTCGACCGCCCCAAGCAGTCGGTACGGCATCGTTATCGCTTCGATCCCGAGCAGCCATATCGCTTGAAGGTGGGCGATGACGTGGCGAACCCCGCGACTCAGAAGTCAGCGGGAGCGATCGTGGCGCTCGACGCGCTCCACGGCATCCTGGACCTGCAGTGGGGCCTCAAGCATCCCAGGCCCCACCCGACGTCGCTCATCCCGCCGGAGCCCATCAATGCGAAGGCCCAGAAGGAAGCCCTCGAACGGATCGGCGAGTGGGTTCGCGACAACGGCATGAACGGTCCCGGGCCGTATCGGGCGGCCCGCGAGTTCCTGCTTCGGCGGCTTCCACGGGCCGGTCAGGCGGACGGCACCGATCTCGTGCCTCCGGGCGCATCCGTGGACCGGATCGCTCGGCGGCTCGTCGTTCAGCTCGACGGGACCGTCCTGCCGATCCAGGGCCCGCCAGGGGCCGGGAAGACCTATCTGGGCGCGGAAATGGTCCTTGAGCTCATTCGCGCCGGCAGGCAGGTTGCGATCACCGCGTTCACGCATCGGGCCCTGACGAACCTGCTCGACACGGTGCTCGACCATGCCCAGGCGCAGGGCTTGCCGGTACGAGCGGTCCGCAAGATCGAGACCGACGAGACGGTCCAGATCAGCTGGCGCTACGAGGCGGCCGAGAGCAATGACGAGGTCCTGCGCCTGGTGCGTAACCGGCATGTGGACGTGGCCGCGGGCACGGCTTGGCTGTGGGCTCGCGGAGATTTCGAGGATCAGGTCGACACGATCTTCGTCGACGAGGCGGGGCAAATGTCCCTCGCCAACGTGGTCGCCGTCTCACGCGCGGCGCGGAACGTGGTGCTCCTAGGCGATCCACAGCAGCTCTCCCAGGTGAAGAAGGGCGCCCATCCGGACGGAGTGGATCGCTCTTCGCTGGAGTTCGTGCTCGATGGGCGCGCCGTCATCGATCCCCGACGCGGCCTCTTCCTTCCGGAGACACATCGGCTTCATCCGGACGTCAACACATTCACCAGCGAGATCTTCTACGAGGGCAAGCTCCGGGCAGCCCCGGAGACCGCTCTCCAGTCGATGCATGCCGCCGGTGACCTGACCGGAACCGGCGTCCGATGGCGAGCCGTCGCTCATCGCGGGAATCGGACCTCGAGCGAGGAGGAGGCTGACCTCATCGAGGCCCTGTATCGGGACCTTCTCGGTGGGGAATGGACCTCTTCGCGTGCCCCGGCACAGCCGCTCAGCCCGACCTCCGTGCTGGTCCTCGCACCGTACAACGCCCAAGTCGAGCTGCTCACGGACCGGACAAGCTCCAGGGCCAGGAGGCTGCAGTCGTGCTCTACTCGCTGGCAAGCTCCTCGCAGGACGAGTTGCCTCGATCGATGGAGTTCCTGTATTCCCTCAACCGGCTCAACGTGGCGACCTCGCGCGGTCGGTGTCTTGCGGTGATCGTCGGATCGCCTGAGCTCCTGAAGGTCCGCGTCCACACGCCGCTCCAGATGCGGCTGGCCAACGCGCTCTGTCGGTTCGTCGAGATGGCCGGTGGCGAGGCGGGAGCTAGACTTCCTGGATCGGTTCTGGCGCCGCTTCCAGCGCCAGCGACGCCGAGTTGATGCAGTAGCGCAGCCCGGTGGGGCGCGGGCCGTCCGGGAAGACGTGCCCGAGATGACCACCGCAGGCCGAACAGTGGACCTCGGTTCTGCTCATGAAGAACGAGCGGTCGGTCTCCGTGTCCACGCTGCCGTCGTTGACCGGGTTCGTAAAGCTCGGCCACCCGGTTCCCGACTCGAATTTGGTGTCGCTGCTGAAGAGTGGGTTGCCGCACGCGGCGCAGCGGTACAGGCCGGGCGTGTGCTCATCCCAGTAGATGCCGGTAAAAGCGCGCTCGGTGCCCTTCTCGCGAAGGACATGATATTGCTCGGGTGTCAGCTCCTGGCGCCACGTGGCGTCGGGCTTTTCAATCTTCTGCATGACCACATTGTGGGACCGATGCGGCGCGACGCAACTCGGCGAACGGCGAGGTGAAGACACGAAAACGCCGGCCCCGGGCACTGGGGCCGGCGTTTCGCAGGGAGGGGCAGGACTCCCCTTCCGTCACGGGCGATCCGCGAGCGCCGAACGACGGATAAATGGGTGGGCCGCGATCACGAGCAGCAGCCCAAGCGCCGCGAGCAGCGGACTCAAGACGGACGCCGGTGTCGTTGCCGTGTCAGGTAGCGTCGGGCCTCCATGGCCGGCGGCCGGCGCGCTGACGCCCTGGGTGCCGCTGCCATCGATGCCCGGCTGCGGGGAAGGCGCCCCGCCACTCGATTGTGAGCCGCCGCTTCCAGGCTGATCGCCATTGCCTTGCTGATCGGACGCCTGGGAGCCGCCGGATCCATTCTGGTCGCCACCCGTGGCGCCCTGAACGTCACCTTCGCCTGTCTGGTCGCCAGTCCCGCCGGTGTCGCCCTGCTGGTCCTGGCCCTGATCGCCAGTCCCGCCGGTGTCGCCCTGCTGGTCCTGGCCCTGATCGCCAGTCCCGCCGGTGTCGCCCTGCTGGTCCTGGCCCTGATCGCCAGTGTCGTCCGGCTGCTCGCCGCTGCCGGCGTCGCCCTGCTGCTGCTGGCCCTGATCGCCGGTGTCGTCCGGCTGCTCGCCGCTGCCGGCGTCGCCCTGCTGATCCTGGCCCTGATCGCCGGTGTCGCCCTGCTGATCCTGGCCCTGATCGCCAGTGTCGCCCGGCTGATCCTGGCCCTGATCGCCGGTGTCGCCCGGCTGCTCGCCGCTGCCGCCAGAGCCTTCGCTAGACCCCTCGCAGCCGTCCGCGACCCAGAAGGTCTTGTTGCGCGAATTCGACGCGTCCGCCGCGAGATACTCCAGCCGATAGTGGCCGGCGCCGAGCGTCATTACATCGGTCTCGTCCGTACCTGACGGAGTGCTGTCCCATGATCCACTCGAAACCTGGCTGCCGTCGCCGGTCGGTGGCCAGCTCAGGATCTGCCAGGTACCCGCGGTCGGCGGGTCGTACTCGAACACGATCGAGAATCCGCAGACGTGCGGATCGTTGGCAGTCTCCGGGACCAGATCACTCGTAGTCGCGTCGCGCAGCTTGACGGTCCCCGGCGCCGCACCGCCATTGCCGTTGGGTGCGCTGTCGCTATTCTTGGCCCACGTAGGCGCAATGGAGAGCGCCAGCGACAGGACCAGCGTAGAAACGCCGGCGCCAAGGAGCGCGCGGCGTGTGGGACTCAGGCGGCGAGGGCGGTGCGGGTGGTGCATCGGTTTCGATTCCAATGAATGCGGATCAATTGCCAGTAGGATCCCTGTCCTAGGCCCACCCGGCTATGGCGAACTAGTACCTCCGGGTCAAACCGCGCTCAGCGACATCCCGCCCTAACCGCCCAGGTGCGGTGCAGTGCAGTACTCGGGCAGTACCTCAGGGGGAGGCTGAGCTCGTCGCGCCAGGGAGTGAGGAGCTGAAGCGACTGAGGCGGAAGAGACCGATGTCGTGCCGGGTCGATCCGTGCATCGCGAGGTCGGCCATGATCTCGCCAACCACGCTGCAGAACTTGTAACCGTGCCCGCTGAACCCAGCTGCGAAGCTTACGGCTGGTGACTCTGCGAGGGTGTCGATGATGAAGTGCTCGTCGGGAGCGTTCACGAACATGCACGCCTTCAGCATGAGGGTGGGTCCCGCTCCGTCCGGGAAGTAACGCTCAGCGAAACCGCGGAGCAGCTTCTCATCTTCCGGGCGGGCGGAGCGATCCGGGTCGTCCGGATCGATCGGTTGGCGAAGGTGATGAAACTTTCCGAACTTGAAGCCGGGGACGTCATGGACGGGAAAGCCGTAGAAGCTCCCCTCTTCCACGTCCAGGACGAAGACCGGGAAGACCTCCGGGGCGAAGAGCTCAGGCCGCGTGGGCTGTAGCCATGCAAGGACCTGGCGTTCCGGCACCGCGAGCTCGTTGAGCGACGGGACGAGATTGCGTGCCCACGCTCCGGCGCAGATCACGAGGCGGTCCGCCTCCTCGGTACCGGACTCGGTCTCGACCTCCACCCCGTCCTCCGTCGCGCGCCAGGAAAGGACGCGCTGCCGGAAGCGCAGCGCCGCGCCGTATCGCAGCGCAACGTTGACGTGAGCCAGGATCGAGCGCTCCGCGAGCAGGAACCCGCCATCCGGCTGAAGGACGACGCGAGTCTCCGGTGGCAGGCGGCGGTACGCAGGGAAACGCTCCTCCAGGTGGAACGCGTCGAGGACCTCGTGGGGCAGGTCATGCTCCTCCGCCGCCCGCAGAGCGCCGCGGAACATCGGTCCATCTTCAGGGCCGCCCTCCAGGCTTCCCGTTGTGATCAGGAGCCGCTCCTGGACGTCGGCCTCGAGCGCGTGCCACAGCTCATATGCCCGTCGCAGGAGCGGCACATACGAGGGATCTTCGTGATAGGCCAGCCGGATGATACGAGTCAGGCCGTGCGAGGAGCCTCGCTCATGCAGCAGATCGAACTGCTCGAGGCCCAGGACTCGCCACCCGCGCCTGGCCAGATGCGCGGCGGTTGCACTCCCCATCCCGCCCAACCCGATGACGATCGCGTCGTAGCTCACCCCGTCATCATGGCCAACGGGATCAACGCCGCGATGCGCAACCGCTGGGTCCCCTCAGTTGGAATTGCCGTTCATCCGAACACAGAAGTGGCCGCCCGGATCGAGGGGCTGGCCGCAGTACGGACATGCTGAGCGTCCGGCCTGCACGAGCGCGGCAGCCGCGGTAGCGAACTGGCCCGCCTCCAATGAGCTCAGGCGGACGCGCAGCAGGTCAGGACCGTCAGGATCGTCGTCGGCGACTTCCGGATAGTTGCCCTCTTCATCGATCGGGCGTGCCTCGAGCATGAGCGACGCCGAGGCGGGGTCCCAGCCGAGGGCCAGCACGCCAACCCGGAAGAGCTCGACCATGGGTTCGGCGAGCTCAGAGGTGGCAGGCGATCCAGCGGACGGCTCGAGCGCCTCCCCGACGGCCATCAGCAGCTCGCCGATTCGCTGCGCCAGCGCGCTGACCTGCGTCTTCTCCAGGCCCAGCGTGACGACGGCGCCGCGCTGACGAGCCTGCAGGAAGAAGGCTCGGCTCCCGGGCTGACCAACTGCGCCGGCCACGAAGCGATCCGGCTGGTCGAAGAGGAAGAGGCGACGCGTCACGATGGCATGCTACAGGCCGGATGCGCTCGGGACGTGAGGGGGGCGAGGAAAGAGAAGGCACAAACGGAAGGGATCGGAGAAGTGCCCGCTCTCCGATCCCTCTCCCCCGTCATCCCACGATTGGGTCGCCGCCCCCGCGACGTGTGCCCACCCAACCGGGTTGTGGCTCAGCCTAAAGGCACCGAACCGCACCTGTCAATACTCAATTGACTGACAGCGCCTCTCGGGTCAGCTCATAAGCGCCGCGGTGATCACCGGCTGCCGCCCGCACATCTGCCCACTCGCGCAGGACCTCGCGCACGCGGCTGGGCGACCCGCTTTCACGGGCGAGCGCGGCTGCCTCCCCAAAGGCCTCCTCCGATGCAACCGCGTCTCCGGCGTCGCGCAGGAGCCGGGCGCCAGTCAGGACGGCAGCCATCAACGCGAGCTGGTTCCCCGTCGCCCGCGCGAGCTCGGCGGACTGCCGGGCGAGGACGCGCGCCGCGGCCTGGTCACCCCCGGCCAGGGCAATCTGGGCTTCCGTCTCGAGGATCGCCGACAGCAGGCGATCGTCCCCGAGACGCTCTGACTGCTCACGTGCCTGGTCGGCCATCTCCCGCGCCCGCCCGACGTTGCCGGCGGCCAGGTACGCAAGCGCGAGATCGTTCTCGATTCCTGCGCTCTCCAGCTCCGCGCCGGCGGCGCGGTAGAGCGCCAGGCCCTGCGTGCCGGTGCGGATCGCAGCTTCTACATCGCCCGTCTCGCGGTAGCTCACCGCGAGACTGAAGAGAAACGTCGCTCGGCGTCGATCGTCGAGGTCGGCGGCCATCCCCCGCGCGGCCTCGAGGTAGCTCAGCGAGCGGGCGTGCTCGCCGCTGCGCGATTCGACCGCAGCCAGGGCCATGAGCAGGCGCAGCTCGAAATCGGGCTCCACGGCGAGTCCGCCTCGCACGCGCTCGAGGAGCGCCGTCAGCAGGCCGCGTGCATCGGCCTCGTTGTCGGACTCGTAGAGGCCATATGCGAGCCAGTAGCGGGACAGCGCTTCGTCGGCCGGACGCTGCAGTCCGGCGAAGATCCGGGCCGCCTCGGAGGCTGCCGCGATCGCCTGGCGTCCGTGGTCCATGCGCGCCTCGGCCTCCGCCAGCCCGCGCAAGAGCTCCGCTCGGCCAGGCTCGTCCCGCTGGTCGCTCAGCAGAGTGCGGTAGCCGTCCGCCGCCGCCTGCCACTCCCCCGCCGCGAGGTGCATGTCGACCTCGAGCCGGCTCCAGGCCGGATGCTGCTCATCCAGGAAGTGACTAGGGGGTAGTCCCAGGCGCTGGGAGAGATACGTCAGCGCCACCATCGATGGACGCGCGATGCCGGTCTCGAGCGCGCTGACGTAGGCCTTCGTGTAGTGATCGCCTGCCAGCTGCTGCTGGGTGAGCCCGGCTCGGCGGCGCGCCTCGCGGATGCGCTCGCCGATTCGCTGCGCGAGTGCCGCGTCATGTGCCGATGGGCGCGCCGTGGTGCTCGTGCGAGGCATGGCGGAAGTGTACATGGCTTGGCAAGCGTGACTTGACCGACGACTGACCCCAAAGTACCTGCCCTCCGCGAGTGCCTGGTACCCACGGGTCATTGTCGCCGCGACTATTGCCCGCGAACGTGACGGGCGCGAGCAGTCCCGCACGGGGCTGAGATTCAAGGAGTTCATGCGATGCGCCAGGTCACCAACGGGAGCGGCTTCCCGCAGTAGACCGATGGCGCCCCCGGGCGTCGTCATCAGCGATCTCACGCGTCGGCGCACCCAATGGATGGGTGACGGGCCGGCGCGTGCTGCTATCCGGCGCCAGGCGTGGTCACGCTGGCCGAGGTCGCCTACGCAAGCTCGGGCAGCACCTGGGTGCGGCTGAGCGCAGGCGCGAACAGGTCGCCCACCTCTTCCAGGCGCTTGGGGAGTGTGCGGATCGTCCAGCGATCCGGCCGGAGCTTTGGATCGTCAAGCTCGTCCCACCTGATGGGCACCGAGACGGGGCCTCCCGCCGCGGCGCGCACGCTGTACGGGGCGACGAGGGTCTTGATGGAAGCATTCTGGGTGAAGTCGAGGCGGGCGCGCCCACGCCTAGCCGACTTCGACCACTCCCAGCTGACCAGGTCCGGAACCAGCCGTCCTACCGTACGCGACAGGCTTTCCACCCAGTTGCGGGTGTCGTCGAACGTGTATCCCGGCCGAATCGGGATCCAGACCTGGATACCGCGCTTGCCGGTGACCTTCGGCAGGCCAAGGAGGTTCAGGTGCCCGAGCGCGGTGCGGAAGAGCCGCGCCAGGACGAGCACCTCCTCCCAGGTCGTCTCCAGCCCAGGGTCGATGTCGATCAGGGCGTAGCTGGGCTCATCCGGCTGATCGCCCGTCGATGTCCAGGGATGCAGCTCCACGGCCGCCTCCTGCGCCAGCCATGCCAGGGTCGCCACCCGATCCACGACCGGATATGTCTTGGGGCCCTCCTGCGAGTGGTGATAGGTCCAGCGCTGGACCCATGCCGGGGCGTGACCGGGAAGATCCTTTTGCCAGAATCCGCCCTTCCCCACGCCGTTCGGGTAGCGCAGGACGGTGACGCCGCGATCGCGCAGGTAGGGCACCAGCACCGGCGCGCAACGCACATAGTGGCGGATCAGGTCTCGCTTGGTGAGCGCGGGCAGCTTGCGCTCCTGGTCAGCCGGGTAGAGCTCCTTGTCGAGGTTCGTGACCCTGACGATTTCGCCACCCACGCGCCACTCACCACCCTTGTCCATGTCGTCAAGGGCTGCCAGCTCCTCCCCACTGGCTGCCACCGCCGCCTCGTCATCCGAGGTCGAGCCGCCGGTCTCGGGATCCGCGCGGGGAGGAGCATCATCGGTCGTGCCTCGCCGCGACGGATTTCGACGCGCCGCGCCCGCGCGACCCGATGGCCGTTCGACTGGCACCGGCCGCCGGCCGTCGCCCAGCACCCGGCGGACTGGTCCAGCGTCCTCGCGCACCACGCTGGCGGGGTCCTTCCCGATCTCGACCCCCTTGAACGCCGCCTGGCGCACGAGCCCATCGCGGGTCCACTCGGCGAACTCCGCCCGAATCACGATGCGCGGCTCGACCCAGTGAACGCGGGGCAGCCGCGGGACTGCGTCGAGCGCTGAGTCCGCACGCTCGATCGCGCGCAATGATGTCAGGAGCTCGCGGCGGGTCCGGGTGTTGATCCCGCTTCCCACCTGGCCCGCGTGCCGCAGGTGCCCGTCCTCGTTCACCGCGACGACCAACGAGCCGAGGTCCTTGTGCGTGCCCTCTCCCTCGAGCCAGCCAGCAACGACCAGCTCCTGCTCGCGCCGGAGCTTGATCTTGAGCCACGCTCGGGATCGGCGCCCCGGCTCGTAGGCACTGTCCCGGCGCTTGGCGATGATCCCCTCGAGTTCCTGCTCGCGTGCGGCCTCCAGAAACGCCTCGCCGTCCGCCTCGACGTGTGGCGCGAAGTGGATCATCGAGTGTGGCCTGAGCACGCGGCGCAGCAGCGTCTTGCGCTCGTGCAGCGGGACGCTGAGCAACGACTGGCCGTCCAGGTAGAGCAGGTCGAAGACCCAGTAGACCAGCGGAATGGCGGCCCGCTCCTCGCGCGAGAGAGGCTTGGCTTCTGGCCGTCGGCGACCGGTGGCGATCTCCAGCCCCCGCAGGCCGGTCCGCTCCTGGAGCCGGCTGAACGATGGCCGGCCATGCTCGTCGAGCGCCACGACCTCGCCGTCGACCACCGCATCTTGCGCCTTTATCCACGAAGCGGGCCCGGCCAGGTCAGGAAAGTAGGTCGCGGCGTCCTTCCGGTTCCGCGTCCAGATCCGCGCGCGTCCCTCATGGACGACCGACTCGACGCGATACCCGTCCCACTTGACCTCGAAGAGCCAGTCCGGCGAGCTGAAGGTCGCATCGACCGGCGTCGCGAGCATGGGCGGGATGAAATCCGGGACCGGTGCCTGGCGCGCACCGTCCAGCTTGAGGATGCCGGCCGGAGGCGGAGGTGTCGCCGCAAAGCGGGGCGGCGCGTCACTCCCGACCTCATCGTTCGTCCGCCCTGTGCGCACGCTTGCCGGATGCGCTTCCGGATCCCATCCCGCGACGGCGTGATCGTCCCGCTTGTGGAGCAGCAGCCAGGAATCCGAGTCGGTCTGGCGTCCGTACTTGTCGCGGCGGCCGCCGGTGCGGACCAGGGTGAATCGGCCGCGCAGCTTCTCGCCGAACAGCTCGAATTTCAGCTCGCCCGCCGCCAACGCCGACGTCGGATCATCGGTCTCTTCCGGTTCGTAGGTGCCCCAGTCCCAGACGATCATGTCCCCCGCGCCGTACTGGCCCCTGGGGATCACACCCTCGAACTCAAGGTACTCAATGGGGTGGTCTTCCGTCCGGGCGGCAAGACGGCGGGCCGTTGGATCGAGCGTTGGCCCGCGCGGCACCGCCCAGCTGGCCAGCACACCGTTCACCTCGAGGCGAAGGTCGTAGTGAAGGCGGGTGGCCCGATGGCGCTGCACCACGAAGCGCCCGGCGCCCTCCCCAACCAGGCCTGGCTCCGGTTCGGGAGTCCTACCGAAATCTCGCTTCTTGCGATACGTCTCCAGCGGCACATTCGGATGGTATCGCCCCGTGGCGGGCATGGATCGTGCGCCCCTCGGCGTGCGAGGCAGGACGCAGGAGGAACGCTCGCATGACTATGACCATGCCCGCTCGCGATCTCGATCGTCTGAGCCGGAGTGGCCTGACCCCCGCAGATCTGGAGAACCTCGACGACGACCTCACCGGCCGCACCGTCTACGACCGGCTTGGCGAGGAGATCGGGACGGTCGAGGACGTGCTCGTGGACACGGTGCGGCTCCGGGCGCCGTTCGTATGGGTGAGCTGGGGCGGTCTCCTCGGGATTGGGAAGCAGCAGCGCCTGATTCCGCTGGAGGCAATCGACCGGGTCACGCCGGAGGGGCTCTATCTCAACCGGGAGAAGCAACTCGTCACGAACGCGCCCGCCTACCAGGACAGCCTGGACGGTGAGGACGCAGAGTCTCACTACGCACAGGTCTACGACGCGTACGGGATCACGCCCTACTGGCAGATGGGTCAGCCCACCGTCTGAGCCGTCTCTCGAGCTCGAGCAGCGACCCAATCACCTCGGCAGCGCCTGCGCCCCGGAGGGCATCTGCGTCCGCTGAGCCGGTCGTCACCCCGATCGGGTACATCCCCGCCGCCGCTGCTGCCTGCATGTCGAACGTGCTGTCACCCACGTACCAGGTCCCCCTGGGGTCGACCTTCAGCTGACTCGCAGCCATCAGCAACAGGTCCGGCTCGGGCTTGGCGTGCTCGACGTGGCTGCCGTCCACGATGGACGGTTCCCGTGGCAGGTGAAGGGCATCGACCGAGGCGCGCACCTGCGCGCGCCGGCTGGAGGTACCGATCGCCCAGGGGATCCCGGCGCGATCGAGCGCCTGCGCCAGCTCGCGAGCTCCGGGAAGCGGTCGCGGATCCACGTTCAGGGCCTGGTAGATCTCGCCCGAGCGTCGATCGGTCTCCTCGACCGCCTCCTCGTCGAGCGTTCGCCCAGATTCCTTCGCGATCCGGCGGGCGAGCGCCTTGCCGTCGGCGCCGATGAGCGGGCTCACCGCCTCGCGCGTGGCGGGAACGCCTACCTCCCTGAAAGCCTGCAGCCAGGCCTCGATTCGGCGCTCGACGGTGTCGACCAGCGTGCCGTCGAGGTCGAAGATGACGGCATCGGGCCGATCGAGCACGGGCGTCGCGGGCATCGGTCTACGATACCGGCCCGATGCCCTCCCCAATGGCCCGACACTGGGTGCTGGAGCCCGGCGTCGACTTCCTGAACCACGGTTCCTTTGGTGCAACCCCACGCGTCGTGCTCGCCGCCCAGCAGGCATGGCGCGATCGGATGGAGGCCGAGCCGGTTCGCTTCCTGGCACGCGACGCCGAGCGGCACCTGGACGAGGCGCGGGAGGCGCTGGGCGGCTTCGTCGGCGCCGATCCGGAGGATCTTGCTTTCGTGCCGAACGTCACGGCCGGCTTCAACAGCATCCTCCGTTCGCTGACGTTCGAGCCGGGCGACGAGCTGTTGACCACGGACCACGCCTACAACGCGGCAAAGAACACGCTCGAGTGGGTGGCGCGGCGTTCCGGTGCGCGGGTCGTGGTTGCGAGCGTGCCATTTCCGATCCAAAGCCCCGAAGAGGTAGTGGCCGCTGTCCTGGGAGCCGTATCGGGTCGCACGCGGCTTGCGCTGCTCGACCACGTCACCAGCCCCACGGCGCTCATCTACCCCATCGGCCGCCTCGTGTCGGAGCTGGCGCAGCGGGGTGTCGACACGCTGGTCGACGGAGCGCACGCGCCGGGCATGCTCGACCTCGAGGTGGCTTCCCTTGGTGCCGCGTACTACACCGGCAACCTGCATAAGTGGGTCTGCGCCCCCAAGGGTGCCGGCTTCCTGTGGGTTCGACGCGACCGACAGGCCGATGTCCGGCCGGTTGCCATCAGCCACGGTGCCAACTCGCCGCGCGTCGATCGTTCGCGGTTCCGCCTCGAGTTCGACTGGACCGGCACGACGGACCCATCCGCCTACCTGGCGGTTCCCGAGGCGCTGCGATTCGGGGCCTCGCTGCTGCCCGGTGGATGGGCGGTGCTTCGCCAGCGCAATCACGACCTGGCACTCGCGACGCGCAATCTCCTCTGCACTTCGCTGGCGGTGGATCCGCCGGCGCCTGACGAGATGATCGGCAGCATGGCGTCGGTTCCGTTCGCTGAATGGGAAACCGGCGGCGAGGTCCAGGGCATCGACCTGTATGGCGACCCCATTCACGATGCCCTCATCGATCATGGCTTCGAGGTCGTCATCACCCCGTGGCCGCAGCGCCCGGATGGCGGACGATGGCGGCGGTTGGTGCGAGTCTCGTGCGCGGCCTACAACGACATGGAGCAGGTGACACGCCTGGCTGCCGTCCTGCCGGGCGTCGTTGCTGGTACCTCAGGCGGCCGTCGTCGTGGCGCGGCCGCAAGACGACCACCGGAGACGGCCGGAGAGCCGGCCGGGCACGGCTGATGCCCATCGACCCGGCCGACCTCGATCCCGATCCGGTCGCGCAGCTCGAGGCCTGGCTGGCGGATGCCGAGGCGGCAGGCCTGCCGCTGGCGAGCGCCTTCGCGCTGGCGACCGCCGGGACCGACGGGGAACCAACCGTCCGAATGCTCCTGCTGCGCGGACTCGATCACGACGGTCTGCGCTTCTACACGAATCGCGGCAGCCGAAAGGGTCGCGACTTGGCCGCCAATCCGCGGGCAGCGGCGGTCTTCCACTGGGCACCGCTGAGCCGTCAGATCCGGGTTGCCGGTCCCGTCCGAGCCATGGACGATCCCGAGTCCGCCGCCTACTGGACCACTCGCCCGCGAGCCAGCCGACTGTCGGCCTGGGCGTCCGTGCAAGGCATGGAGGTCGCCTCGCGAGCGATCCTCGAGGCGCGCATCGACGAGGTCGAGGAGCGCTTCCCTGGAGAGGCAATCCCCCTGCCGCCGTTCTGGGGCGGGTACCGCCTCGTGCCGGACGTGTTCGAGTTCTGGGAAGGGCGCCCGGACCGTCTCCACGACCGGGTCGAGTATCTCTCCGACGGCTCGGGGGGCTGGCGCCGCCGTCGCCTGCAGCCCTGAATGGGACGCGTTGCCGTCGTTGGCTCCGCAAACATCGACCACGTCGTCCGCGTACCCCACCTGCCGCGGCCCGGTGAGACGGTCCTGGGCTCCGGCTATGCGCAGCACATGGGCGGGAAAGGCGCCAACCAGGCGGTGGCCGCCGCTCGCCTGGGCGCAGCCGTGCACTTCGTCGGTGCGGTCGGGACCGATAGCGCAGGCGACCTGACGGTGCAATCTCTGGAGGCCGAAGGGGTCGACTGCACAGCGGTCGCGCGCAGCGCCGACGCTGCCAGCGGGGTCGCCGTCATCACGGTCGACGACCAGGGCGAGAACCAGATCGCCGTGGCACCCGGTGCAAACCTGCTGATCGACTCGGGCGAGGTGGCGGCCAGCATCGCCGCGATCCACCCGGCGCTCGTGTTGGCCGTCCTGGAAATCCCGATGGCCATCGTCCTCTCCGCCGCGCAAGCCGCGCGAGACAGCGGCGCGGCGGTGCTGCTCAACGCCGCGCCGGCACAGCCCTTGCCTGACGCGCTGCTGGCGACCGGCCCGCTGATCAGCGTCAACGCGGACGAGCTGAGGATGGTCGGACCTTCTGCTACCGCCCTGCTCGAGCGCGGCGCCCTAGGCGTCGTCGTCACCCGGGGCCCCGCAGGGGCGAGCGTCGTCACGCCGGACGGCGAGATCTCGCTTCCCGGCGAGCGAGTCGATACCGTGGTCGACGCCACGGGTGCGGGTGACACGTTCAGCGGAGCGTTGGCTGCGCTGCTGGCTGACGGCCTGGAGCTGGCTCAGGCCGCCAGGATGGCGAATGCGGCGGCCGGGCTCTCAGTGCGTCGCGCAGGGGCCCGGGGTGGGATGCCGACCAGGCCTGAGGTCGAGGACTACCTCAAGCGGTCGCCATCGGTCTAGCCGAAGTGGTGCTCCCGGCGGTGGATGCGTGCGATCAGCGCTTTCATGATCGGGACGGCGACCTCAGGGTGCTCCTTCAGCAGCGCGGTGAACTCCCATGCTACGAAGAGGATGCACTCGGTCTCTTCGGTCGCGCGCACCGTCGCGCTGCGGGCGTGTTCCTCGATCAGTGCCAGCTCACCGAAGAAATCGCCTGGACCCATCTCGCCGACGGGGCTCTGGGCGTCGCCCTCGCCGCGCTCGACCACGACATGGCCGCGAAGGATGACGTACAGGGCTGAGGCCGGCGCGTCCTGCGAGATGATCGCCTCGCCTGGAGCGTAGGTCCGCCGTTTTCCCTGCTCGGCGACTCGCTCGAGCGTCCGCTTGTCCAGCCCGGCGAGAAGCGGGACGCTGGCCAGGCTCACTTCTTGGTTCGCGGACTGATTCACGCTCCCTGGGCCCTCCGGCGATGCCAGCTGGCGCTGGCTCGCCGCATCCTACCTTGCCCGGTCCGGGACGCATAGACCGATGCCCTGGCTTCGCGCTGAATCGACTGGTCTGGACCGCCGAATGCTGACGGAATACATTGATCCAGGCGTTCGGTCGCCGTCGGTGGGCCGGCCCTGACCCTGCGGCGCCGCGTCGAAGGAGAGGCCATGAACGGGTCCCTGTACGAGCGCCTGGGCGGAAAAGACGCGATCACTGCCGTGATCGATGACTTCGTCGCGCGCTGCGCCGCCGACACGCGCATCAACGCCAAATTCATTCGGACCGACATCCCGCGCCTCAAGACGAACCTCGTCGACCAGGTCTGCCAGGCCACCGGCGGGCCGTGCACCTACACGGGTCGTGACATGCGGACCACGCACGATGGCATGGCCGTCACCGCCGGCGAGTTCGACGCGCTGGTGGAGAATCTCGTCGCAACCCTTGATCGGTTCAACGTCGGGGACGCCGAGAAGTCGGAGCTGCTGGGCGCCCTGGCACCTTTGCGCGCGGACATCGTCGAAGTGGAGTCCGGCGAGACGGGCACGCAGCTTCCCGACGCCTACCGGAATGCGCCCGCCACGGCGGCCACGGCAGCCCTCAACTAGCCGTCAGTCCGCCCGGGCATACGCGATCACGGCCTCGGACCGCATCGAGCGGCCCACTTCGAGCGCTCGTTCGACGGCTTCGTCGCCGATGGCGGCGCGCGCGGCCCCGACCGGGTCGCCTACCAGCCGCGCGGTGGCGGGCGGCCTGACGGCTCCGGACGCCTCGCGGGCCGCCGTGGCCGCGCCCCACAGTGTTGCGACGCGCTCGTGGCGGCCCATCTCCCCTTCGACAGCCGCCACCAGGAGGAGGGCACCGTTGATCACGAGATGATTCCCGGCGGACAGGGCGAGATCGATGGACCGGAGGTAGAGCGCCTTGGCACCCTGCTTGTCCCCGATGAACCGGCGACCATTACCCAGGACGATCATGGCCTCAATGGTCTCCCATCGATCGCCCACCTCCTCCGCCAGCGCCGCCGCACGCTGCAACACCGGAAGCGCGGTCGGTACATCGCCCCGCGCGATGGCCGTGACCATTCCGAGTCCACGCAGGGCTTTGGCGGACCCCCTCCGATCTCCCAGCTCTTCAGCCACGCGCTGACTCTTTTCGAAGAGCTCGGCCGCTTGGTCCGGGTCCGCGTCGCCGCGCAGCACCGCACTCCACAGCAGCGCAAAACCGAGGTTGTAGAGACCTTCCATCTCGGCCGGTCGGTCTCCGCTGCCCTTAACGAGGGGTAGCGCCTCCTCGGCATGCGTTCGCGTTGCCGCGTGGTCGCCGTCCCACCAGGCCAACCCGCTCGCAGCGCCCAGCGCCTTGCCGCGCACCACCGGCAAAGAACCGGGAAGCGCGAGCAAACGGTCCAGCAGTCCGCGGCCCTCCCACATCGGTCCTCGCTGCTGCCAGTACCGCGAGAGCGCGGTGGCTGTCCGGAGACCGATGTCGGCCCGCTGTGCCTCGACGGCCCAGTCCAGTGCCCGCCGCAGGTTGGGGACTTCGCCTTCGCATCGGTCCAGCCAGACGGCCTGCTCCTCTCTGGTCAGGTGAGGCTCTGCTTCCTCCGCGAACGCCAAGAAGAACTGCGCCATCCGTTCGTGGGTGGCATCGGCGTCGAAATCGGTCCGGAGCCGGTCGGACGCGTATTCCAGGATCGTCTCGAGCATGCCAAAACGGGGCTCCCCGTCGGGTGCCTCACGCAGTCGGACGAGGCTCTTGCCGACGAGCGCATCGAGCCGCTGCAGCACTGGGATGCCTCGCCCTTCGCCCTCGGCGACCGCCGAGGCGCCTTCCAGCGAACAGCCCGCGGGGAAGACCGAGAGTCTCGCGAAAAGGCCGCGTTCCGGCTCCTCGAGCAGGTCATAGCTCCATTCGATGGCCGCTCGCATCGTCATCTGCCTCTCCGGTCGCCCTCGCGAGGATGAGGTCAGGAGCGGGAGTCGCCGGTCGAGACGGGTGACGATCGCCTCCGGGCTGAGGATGCGTATCTGGCCCGCGGCCAGTTCGATGGCCAGCGGCAGGCCGTCGAGCCGGGCGATGATGTCGGCAACTGCCGCTGCGTGCGCATCGGTCAATTCGAAGGCCGGTCGAACGGATCGAGCGCGTTCGACGAACAGGGCAACCGCCGCAGAGCTTGGCTCGCCGCTGATCTCGAAGGGCTGGAGGTCGAACTCCTGCTCTCCGTACATGCCCAGTGGCGTGCGGCTGGTGACGAGGATGCGCAATCGCGGTGCCACTGCGAGCAGGCCGTCGACGACTGGAGCGCCCTGGATCACCTGTTCGAAGTTGTCGAGGACAAGCAAGAGCTCCCGGTCGCGGAGGTGGGCGCGTACGGCGGTCAGCGCGTCGCCGCCCGGATCGACGCGGGCACCCAGCGCCTGCGCGATCGTCAGGGGAATGAGCACCGGGTCGCGGATGGGTGCCAGATCGACGAAGAACGCGCCATCGGCGTGCTCGGTGAGGAGGTCCGCGGCGACCCTGAGCGCGACCCTGGTCTTCCCCGTTCCGCCGGCTCCCGTGAGCGTGACGAGCCGATGTGAGCGCACCAGCTCGGTCACCGCCGCCAGCTCCCGCTGCCGACCAACGAAGCTGGTCAGCTGTTCGGGCAGGTTGCCGGGATGGACGTCGATCGTCTTGAGCGCGGGAAAGTCCGAAGGCAGCCCTTCAATCTCCAGCTGCGAAATTCGTATCGGTGCCTCGAAATCCTTGAGCCGATGGAAACCGAGATCGCGGATGCGCATGCCGGGCGGGAGGGATGGCTCGATGAGCGCGCGGGTCGAATCGGAGAGGAGCACCTGCCCGCCATGGCCGGCGGCAGCGATGCGTGCCGCCCGGTGGACGTCCAGCCCCACATAGCTGTCGCCGCCGCGTCGTCCCTCGCCCGTGTGCAGGCCCATGCGGACCCTGACGGTCGCTCCCTCCGGCCACTGCTCCTCGGCCAGCGCGCGTTGCGCGGAAGCGGCTGCGGCCAGGGCATCGGTCGCGGAGGAGAAGGCCACGAAGAACGAGTCGCCTTCGGTGGTGATCTCGATTCCTGCGCTGTCGCGGATCGCGGACCGCATGATGTTCGAATGCCGGTCCAGCAGATCCGCATAGCCGTCCGCCAGCTGGGTCAGGATGCGCGTGGAGCCTTCGATATCGGTGAACAGGAACGTCACCGTACCGGTCGGTAGTGCTCTCCTGGTTGATGCTCTCTTGGGCGCGAGAGGCATGGCCACACTCGGTACGCGTCATGCACAGTCTGGCACGCGATCGCGGTCAAACACGAGGTGGGAAACTTGGGTGAGAGTCAGCCTGGCGAGTGACTTGCACTCCGAGCTTGTCGCGGACTCGCGACTTTAGAGAGTTGGGATGGGGCCATGAACGAATTGGTTCTCGAGGCGCTGCGCCACAACACCTGGGCGACCAAGCGCCTGCTCGAGTCTTGCCGAAGCCTCCAGGACGACCAGCTGTCGTCTGCCGGGATCGGAACCTACGGCGGCATCTTGGCCACCTTCCACCACATCATCCGAGCGGAGGCGGGTTACGTGTCGCGCATCCTCGGAATTCCCCGTTCCGCGTTGGCGAGCAGCGATAGCACGGACTTCGATGTGCTGGACTCGCCTGTCGAAGAGACGGCAGGCCTCTGGGAGCAGTACCTGGCCCAGCCGGTCGACGCCGAACAATTCCTCATTCTCGACGAGGGGAAGTACCAGGCGCCCGCCAGCGTGCTCGTCGCGCAGGCGCTCCACCACGGGAACGCGCATCGCGAGCAGGTCTGCTCCATCCTCACCGGGCTTGGAATCGAGCCGCCGGACGTCCAAGCCTGGGCCTGGGCCGATGCAACTGGCCGCGGCCGTGAACGAAAGCCCGACGGCTGAGACTTAGGGGTTTCTCTCCCCGCGCGGCAGGCGTTCCGCATGACCGTCGGCCACAAGTCGCCCATAGGCCTCGACGGCAGTCTCCCCAGTCGCCTGGAAACGCAGGTCGAAATTGTCCGCTCTCACGACGGCAGTGACCTCAACGTAACCATCGGCGATTGGTCGGAGGGACAGCCTGCGGACTCTCAGGCTCCCGCCGAGGTGACGCTGAAGGTCCGCTCGCAGCGCCTCCTCGAATCGCGCCTCTGCCTCGCTCACCTGCGACCCTCAATGATTTACCGAACGTTATGACGGCGGCGCCGCGCGTCAAGGTGCACCAATGCTCATGCGATGATCGCGGACAGACCCCCCGAAAGCATTTCGCCTGAGGTCGGTGCTCGCGTGGGAGGGCCTAGGCGAAAACACCGCAGTTTTACGCAGTCGCAGATTCTGGTGCGTCGGGTTGGCGGG
Source organism: Chloroflexota bacterium (assembly GCA_005880165.1). Taxonomy (GTDB): domain Bacteria; phylum Chloroflexota; class Limnocylindria; order QHBO01; family QHBO01; genus CF-82. The sequence continues at coordinate 29,824 of VBJP01000005.1, forward strand.
CGACACGTGTCACCCCAATCGACCGCCCGACCCTGCCAGACAGTCTGGCGAGCCGCATATAGGCCCAGCCGGCCCTGACCACACCGCCCGCGCTATTTCACGCTGCCCGCGAAGAGCCCTCGCACGTAGAACCGGTTGAGAACGACGAACAGCACCAGCGGCGGCAGAATGGCCAGCAGCGCCCCGGCGCTGATGACGTCCTGCCGCGCCAGATGGGCTGATTGCAGGTTGGCGATCCCCACAGTCAGCGGCTGATGCTCCTGGTCGAGAAGGGTCAGGCCCAGCAAGAGATCGTTCCAGACAAAGACGAAGTCAATGATCGCAAAGCTCACGATGCCGGGCAGCGCCAACGGCAGGACGATCCGTCGGAACTCGTCAAGGTGGCCGGCCCCATCCACCTGCCCGGCCTCGGTTAGCTCGCGGGGCACGGAGGCGAAGAACCCGCCGAGCATGAATACCGCCCAGCCCAGACCAAATCCGGTGTGGACCAGAACCATGCCCAGGAACGGCTGCCACGACCCCTCGCTGAAACCGAGGGCGCGGAACCAGGGCAGCAGCGGAATCAGGATGATCTGAACCGGCACGATCATGGTCGTGATCAGGAGGAAGTAGAGCAGCCCCCGGCCGCGGAAGCGCATCCGCGTGAAGGCGTACGCGGCCAACGCACCAACGGCGACGGTCGAGGCCACCGAAAAGCCGGTGATGATCAGGCTGTTCATCGTCTTGCCGGCCAGCCCGGCCTCCTGCCAGGCGCGACCGAAGTTGTCGAGGGTGAGGCTCGCGCCGGCGAGGTTCCACCAGCCCTCGCGAATTTCAGCGAAGGGGCGCACGGCAGTCATCACGACCGTCATCACTGGCACCAGCCACACGATCGAGAGCAGGGTCAGTACGGCGTAGATGGCAGCCGTGCCAAGCCACCTGGGACGCGCCATCGGCTACGCCTCCGCCTCGCGGAGCAACGACCGAAGGTAGGGATAGGCGCCGACCACCATCAGCCCGCTGAGCAACACGGCGGGATGGCGACGACCTCGGTGTCGGTGCCTGGTCCGCCGTTGGTCGTCACCCACACGACGTCGAAGGTGCGCAGCGCGTAGATGACGAAGACGACCGCAACGATGACCATTGCCGGTCGCAGTGAGGGAACAACGATGTGGCGCACCACCTGGAAGGCGTTGGCCCCCTCCACCCGCGCGGCCTCGACCAGCTCGGGATTGAGCGCGGTAAGGCCCGCGGTAAAGCTGATCACCCCGAATCCGGTCAGCGCCCAGAATGCCGGGGCGATGACCGTCAGGTTGACGAGTGGAATCTGGGTGATGCCCAAGGACAGAGAGCCAACGTCGGACAACCACTCGCCGAGGCGCAGATGCAGCGGCCCGAGGTCGAGCCTCGCACCATCGAGGCCGACCACGCCAATCGCCGCCGAGAGGGCCCCGAAGTCGGGGTTGTAGACAAGCGCCCAGAGGACCCCGGCTGCCGTCAGCGAGACGGTCATGGGCAGCACGAAGACCGTGCGGAAGATCCGCGCCGCGCGAGCGGTCTCCCAGACCAAGACGGCAACCGCCAGGGAGAAGGCGGTCGTGACGATCGGGAAGATGACGAGCCAGATGAGCGTGTTGCGAACGGCGTTCCAGAACCGACCGTCGCCGAGCACCTCGAGGTAGTTCCCCAGACCGACGAACTGCCAGCGGCCCGGGTCGACCACCGTCCACGGCGACAGTACGCTCCAGCGGAAGAAGCTCGACAAGATCGTGTTGAGCGCGGGCCACAGGTAGAAGAGGGCGAAGGCGGCCAGCGCGGGCAGCAGGAAGAGGTAGGGTACCGCCCGCGCGCGACCGGCTTGCTGCATGGCTCGACCGGAGGTCAGCCGCCCGCGCCGCTGCTCGCGTCCACCATCGCCTTGATGAAGGCGTTCACGTCGTGGGTCTGGATCAGCTTCTTGAGCTCCTCGCGCTCGACGGTCTGCACCTGGCCTCCGATCGCGTCGTCGAGATCGTAGACCGCTGTCCCCTGGCTGAACAGCTTGGCGGCCTTGCGGTCATTGTCGGTGGGGTAGACGGATGGATCGGTCTTGGCATTGGGAGCGATGAACCCGCCGAGCTTCGCCCAGATGGCCTGCGCATCTGCCGAGCCGAGGTACTCGGCGAAAGCCTTGGCGGCACTCGGGTTCTTCGTAGCTTTGGCGACCGCGAACAGGTCGCCGGAGACGAAGTGCACGTCGCTGAAGGCGGGGTTCGGTGCCGGCATCTCGAAGAAGGTGTAGTCCTTTTTCGGATCGAGGTCCTTGCCACAGTTGGCGGGCGTGGTCAGGTTGACGAATGCGCCCTGGTTCTGGAAGACCGCCTTCTTTTGGCTGGCCCATTCGCAGTTGGCATCGGTGAAGCCGATGTCGAGGGCGTTGGACGGGAAGTAGCTCTTGACGAAGTCGCTGAAGGTCTGGAAGGCCTTGACCACGTCCGGGTCGTCCCACTTCACGGATCCGTCGATCAGCCCGTTGAACTTGTCTGCCCCCGCGACCTTGGCCAGAAATGCGTCGCTCCACTGGGTCGGCACCCAGACGTCTTTGGCACCTACCGCGAACGGTGCGTACTTCCCACCTGACTTGATCTTGTCGAGCGCCGCGGTGAAATCGCTCCAGCTGGAGGGGTCGCTGATGCCTAGCTGCTGCAGTACGTCGTTGCGGTGCCAGATCAGGGCGTTGACGTTGCCCTTGAAGAAGACGCCGTAGGCGTGACCGCTGTACGAGCCGATCGTCCGGATCGAGGCGGAGTATTCGCTGTCGCTGACCCACTTGTCCCACACGTCATCGAGTGGCATGAGCAGATCCTGCTTGGCCAGCGTGTGAATCAGCCCGGGCAGGACGCTCACCACGTCTGGCGGACTGCCGGCCGAGAATTGCTGAATCATCTGCGAGTTCAGATCATCGAAGGGGACCTGTACGAGGGTCACCTTGACTCCGGGATTGGCCGTGCTGAAGCCGGCGACGACCTGCTTGAAGGCGTCACCCTCGGCCCCGGCCCAGGCATGGACAACCCGGATCTCGCCGGAGAGCGCCGCGGCAGATCCTGCCGGGGCCGTCGACGCACCGTTGCCCCCGCTGCAGGCGGCGAGCACAAGGGTCAGGGCGATGGTCGCCGCAGTGACCGCCTTGCGGCCGAATGGTTGGCGCGCCATGTTCTGGGCCTCCCATCTTGTCTAGACTAGTCTAGACAGCGAACCTACTCCGATGGCCACCCAGCGTCAAATGGCAACGGGCGATCCGGAAGTGGAATCTCTCGCCACCGAGCAGCGGCCCGTGCAACTCGCGGTCTATACTGCGGGCCGAGATGAGCACAACGCACCGCATCCCCCTTCATCGGCGGATCGCTGAGGCACTCGAGTCCGACATTCGGGGCGGGAGCTTTGCGCCGGGGGCCCGGTTGCCTGCCGAGCCCGAGCTTGCCGGGCGCTTTGGCGTTAGCCGCGGAACGGTCCGGCAAGCCCTTGGCACGCTGCGTGAGCGCGGCGTGCTAGAGGCGATCCCCGGACGCGGCAGCTTCGTGACCAGCGGCCGTCCCAGCCGACCCGAGACCCGGCGCCGGGTGATCGGCGTGATCGTGCCCTCGGTCGCCGAGCCATACGTTCCCGACCTGCTGGGATGGATCGAGGACGAGCTGCACGCTCGCGGCTATTCGATGCTGGTCGGCAGCAGCGGTTCGACGCGCGAGCAGCAGGCCGGCCGCATCGCCCGCATCCTTGAGGAAGGGGCCGCTGGCCTGATCGCCTACCCGATCGACTACGATCCCGATCCGGCGCTCTTCGCGCACCTCGTCCAGTCGGGGTTCCCGGTACTGCTCATCGATCGGCACCTGGTTGGCCTGGCGATCGACTCGGTGCTGCCGGACAATCTCGGCGGCGCCTACTCCGCGGTGTCCCACCTGGCCGAGCTGGGACATCGGCGCATCGGCTTCCTGTCGACCGACAACCTCAGTACCACCTCGGTGGCCGAGAGGCTCCAGGGCTACCAGCAGGCGCTCGTGGCACACGGCATCCCGTTGGATGACCGGCTCATCTGGGCGGAGATCCCCCTTCGGCGGCGCTGGCCGCGCGAGGTCCGGGCTCAGAACGAGGTGGCGCTGATCGCGCGCCACGTCGCGCGAGAGCAGCCAACAGCGATCTTCACCCTGCACGACGGGCTGGCGAGTGACGTACTCGATGCGGCTGGATCACTGGGGCTTCGCGTCCCCGACCAGCTCGCGATCGCCACCTTCGATGACGACCCGCCAGCCAGCCAGCTCTCGGTCCCGCTGACCGCCGTGGCCCAGCCGCGCGAGCAGCTCGGCCGTCAAGCCGTGAGCTTGATCGTCGATCGCATCGAGGGGCGGCGCACGGAAGTGGCGCGCATCGTGCTGCCGACCAGGCTGGTGCTCCGCCGCTCGAGTGGCGGGCAGGTCGCATTCGCAGGCGAATCGACCGCCTGACCGATGACCGTCCTCACGATCGCCATCTCGCAGACGGCACCGACGGTCGGCGATATCCAGCGCAATCTCGCCGACGCCGAGGCGCGCATCCGCGGGCTCGCCGGCCGCGCGGATCTGGTCGTCTTCCCCGAGCTCTTCACGACCGGCTACCGCCTCAACGGCATGGACCACGCAGCCCTGGCCGAGCCGATTCCCGGCGGCCCCTCCCTGTCGCGCCTGGCCGACGCCGCAGCCGCAGCCCGAACGGCGGTGATCGGCACCCTGCTCGAGCACGACGGCACGGCGGTATACGACACCGCCATTGTCATTGACGCCAGCGGCGCGCTGGTGGGACGCTACCGGAAGTCGCATCTGTACCCCGCCGAGCGGGCCCACTTCACGCCGGGCGACGGGCTAACGGTGCTGCCACTCGGCGGAGATCTGCGCATCGGCCTGGCTGTCTGCTTTGAGCACGCCTTCCCCGAGATCTTCACCGAGCTGGCGCTGGCCGGCGCCAACCTGGTCGCGATCCCTTCCGCGGTGCCGGTTGGCTTCGAGCACCTCCTCGCCCTCCGGACGCGGGCGCGCGCCCAGGACAATCAGCTGTTCGTGGCGGCCGCGAACCTCGTCGGCTTCGACGGCGAGACGCAGTGGTGTGGCGACTCGGTTGTCGTCGATCCGCGCGGCGATCTGCTGGCTTCGGCCGGATCGTCGGAGGTTGGGGAAATCCTGGCGCGAGTCGATCTGACGCACGTCGAGACGGAGCGGACGCGGGAGCCCGCGCTCGCGAACCGCCGTCCCGAGCTGTACGCGCACCTGGCCGCTCAGGGAGGTGCGACGGGCGAGTGAGCGGCGGCAGCAAGCCGCTCGACGTCGGCAACGGCGCGGCGTGCGCCTCATTTGGCGTCGACGGCAGCTGGCTCTCGATCGGCGGGCTCCACTCCGCGCATGGTTTCGTTGAGCTGAACGGCCTGCCGGTATTCGACGAGGCCTGGCGCGGCGACCCTGTCGCAACCCGGCGATATCGCGGCTGGATGACCGAGGACCGCTTCGCGTTCCTGCGGCTGGAGCTCCCCGGGAGGCCATCCCCGGCGGCCCCAAATCCGCTACGTCCGCGCTGGCTGCTCTCCTCGCCGACCCTCATCGGGGAGGTCGAGGCCTGGGCGGATGAGCGCGGATGCGTCCAGCGCCACCGGCTGTCGATACCGCCCGGCACAGACGGGCCTACCGATCTGACACTGCGGTTCCATGGCCGGCTCGACCGCCCGGCTCTCGCTGAGATCACCGAGGTCAATCCGCCGGCCAGCACGCGGGCGCGGACCCAGCTGGCGGCGAATGGCGACGAACTTCGGGTCGTCGCCACCGCCCTGCCGGCGTCGGTCCTCCTGACGGTGCGGTGCGATCCGCCGGTGCCGCTCAACTGGCGGCTGACCGACGACGGCGCCGAGCTCGCGATGGTGTGGCCAAATGCCAGCCAGCTGACGGTTGAGGTGGTCGGTCAGCTCGATGGGGCGCCGACACCTGCGGGGTTGCCGTCGGCGACGCTCGATGCGCCGATCGTCATCGATCCTCGCGCGCTCTTCGTTCCCGATGAGCTCCGCGCCAATCTGGAGGGGATCATCGCGCGGGCGCTCGCCTATGTCCGCGGATGCACGGCACTGAGCCTCACCGCTGGCGAACGGGCGATCCTCACCGACCACCGCGTGCTGCCGCTGTCGTGGACGCGCGACGCCTACTACCAGGCGCTGCTGCTGCTGAGCACCGGTTTGGAGGCGGATACCGCGCTGGTCGAATCGCACCTGCGCTGGCTATGGCTGCGCAATGAGCGGCCCGACGGTCGCTGGCTACGGAGCCACCACGCCAATGGGAAGCGCAAGGACCTGACCTTCCAGATCGATCAGCAGCTCTATCCGCTGCTCGAACTCGCCGATTGGTGGCGCGCCACTGGTTCGCTGCCGCCAGCCATCGACTGGACTCCTTTGGTGGACGTCGCGTGGGACGCCGCGCTTCGCGCGGTGGGGTCACACGGCCGTTCGTGCTCGCCTCCCAGATCGTGTTCTGGTACACGGCCACTCGCCTCGTGGAGCTCGTGGAGGCGGGCATGCTCAGGCTCGACGCCGACACGCTGGCCGCGCTGGCGGATCGGTCGCGGCGGGCGGTGGCGGCTTACCTGGCCGACTCCGGTGGGTGGGCCTATGCGACGGACGCCCGCGGCCAGCGACAGCGCTATCACGACGCGAACGACCTGCCGACCGCCCTCGCTCCGCTGTGGGGATACTGCTCCAGCGACGATCCGGCCTGGCAGATCACCATGCGGGATGGGCTGTCGCCATCGAACGCAGGCTACTTCGCTGGGCCGTATGGAGGGTTAGGGTCTCTTCATACGGAAGGTGCCTGGCCGCTCGGGGACGTTCAAGCTTGGATCTTCGCCTCGCTGGCGAAGCGGACCGAGGATGCCGAGTCGGCAGTGACGCGGCTCTGCGGCATCGCGCTGGATGATGGGATGCTCCCCGAGGCCTATGACCCGGAAACCGGGCTGGTCTCCGCACGCCACTGGTTCGC
>VBJP01000142.1 GCA_005880165.1 Chloroflexota bacterium
TGATCCGAATCTGGTCGACCGCGATGGCCTCCGCTCCGGCGTTGCGCAGCTCGTTCAGCAGGTCGTTCACCGAGATCGGGTCCAGCTCACCGTTGACGCGCAGGCTGAGACCCTGCCCGATCACCGCCGTCTGCCCGCTGAACGCGGCGATCCGTCGCAGGTCCTCGCGGCTCACCTCGAGCGCGCTCTGGCCCTGGGGCTCGGCCAGCTGGTACTCGCGGAGCTGTTCGCGGACGTCGCTCAGGCCCGAGCGCAGCTCGCGGTTCCGGTTAGAGAGCGTCTCGATCAGCGTCGACAGATCCTGCGCGGAGAGGCTGCTGATCTCGGTGGGGCGGGCTTGTGAGCGCAGCTGGCCGACCAGGAGGAGGCCGATGAGCAACGCCACGCCGGTCATGCTCAGCTGCGCGATCCGCCAGCTCATCAGCTCCCCTCCGGGACCGCCCAGCGGAACCGGGTGTTGCCGACGAAGGCCGGCAGCGTCAGGGACGCGTTCTTCTGCGTCGCGAACTCGAGCCCAAACGCGTCGATGCGGTGCGCGACCCGAGAGGAGAGGTAAACGTCGGTGACAGGAAGGCGGTGTTGACCAGGATTGACGAACCGACGCCGTAGATCGAGGAGGTGCTTACCAGGCGCTCTCCGTTGATGGTGATCGCCTCCGCTCCGGAGGCCCACAGCGCGGTGACGAGGTCGTGGAGGTCGTCGACCAGCACGATGTAGTTCGCCGGATTCTCGCCGGCAGGCACCGGGCGCTTCGAGTCTGCGATCTCGATGACCACGCCCGGCCCGCTGACCTTGGTGAGACCGGCAGCCAGGCGCGCCGATGCAAGCTGGCGGTTCAGCTCAGCGAGGGTCGTCTGGGACCCAGCGGTCGCAGTCTGGAAGGACTGCACCTGGCGCTCGGCGTCGGCCAGCTGGTCGCGGAGCGTCTTCTGCTCCTGTTCGAGGCCCACGACCTGGGCGGCCAGGACCTGCTGCGCTGAGGTGGTGTACTCCTGGCGCGCCACGCTGCTCTTCCATTGCGCCGCGGCTGCAAAGCCGATGACGGCCAGGGCCAGGCCAATCGAGAGGGCCCAGGCTGCAAAGCGGAACCGCGGTCGCGCCGAGAGGAGCCGCGCCGCGGGGGACGGTGGTCTGCCCTCGTCGCCGGCGCTCACTGGGCGCCTCCCTGCCGTCGCCGACGCACGAGGTATGCGGCCGCGACGACCACGACGATGAGGCCGACCAGGGCGATGACCAGGACAGCTGGCGTGCCGCCGGGCGTGTTGGCCGGCTCCGCCGGCGCTCCGTTGGGCCCCGTCGTTGCCTGGCCGTCGCCGCCGCTGGCGCCGGTATGGACGATGGACGGTCCGATGCTCGCCGCGGGGACCGGTTTGGGCTCCGAGGCGCCGAATGCTCGGAAATAGTCGCTGTACAGCTGGGCGGCGGGCACGCCCGTGCCGGCACGGAGCGCTTCCTCGTCGGTTGCCCCGTTGCGATAGGCCGCCGCGATGCCGCTCATCGCGGAGCCACCGTAGGTGTGGATGATCCGATCGACCATGGTGGTCGCCTCGGCGTATGAGAGTGACGAGCCACGCGTGCCGATCGGGAAGGCATCGGTCATCGCACCGAAGCTGAGGAGGCCGCTCGAGACCTCGGAGCGGACCGTGGCCGCCTGGGTGTCCGCGTTTTGGCGCTCGGACCAGACCGCGAAGCCTTCGTTCAACCAGAGCGGCGGAGCGTGGAAGTCGTTGCGGGTCGCGTCGAAGAAGACCACGTGGGTCACTTCGTGGATGAGCGCCCGGTCGAGGTACTCGCTCGATCCGCCACCCAGCCACATGAAGACGGTGCGAATGCCCGGGTAGGTGGCTGCCCCGGTCCATTCCCTGGCCCCGGGGCCAAGCGCGCCAAAGAATTCGTCGCGAGTGACATAGACGAAGATGTCGACGGGGCCGTCCAGGGCATGGCCCAGCAGCTTTTCCGCGCTCGACACGGCCCCGCCGGTCAGATCGCCGAATCGACGCGCGCGCGACTCGGAGCTCCCGTACCAGTGAATGGTGGCGTTGCCCATCTGGGCGGTGTGCCAGTCGAGTCCCGGTCGGTTGTCCGCATAGCGCAGGCTCCCGACGGCGCTCTCGGTGACTGCAGCCCCGCTGGTCGCACGCCATCGGTAGCTGATGGGGGTGTTCGGTGTCAGGTACTGCTTCGAGGCGTCCCAGACGTAGGTTGCCTGCGTCCCGGAGACCTCGACAGGGGCGACGAAGGTGGCATCCGGCTGGATGCCGAAGTCGATGAGCAGCTCGAGCTGGTCCGGCGCGCCACCGGGAAGCTCGACCTTGAACGTGATCGCCGTGCCGTACTGCTCGGAGGCGGTGATCGGTCCAAACCCGCTGAAGGCCGCTGCCGCAGGCGGTCTGGCCAAGGCGGCGGCGCCGAGCAGGAGGATCAGGAGCGGGAAGGCGTGCGTCCGTCGCATCAGCTGCGGCTCACCAGTCCGAAGTCGAGCAGGCCGACCGTCAGCGTGCCCAGGCCCTGCAGCCCAGGCCGTACCAGCCAGCTCGACTCGTCGTAGGACCACGGGATCAGCGGCGCCTGGTCATCCACCTCCGCCTCGACCTTCGCGTATGCCGCTGCGCGTGCCTGATCGCCATTGCTCGCCGCTGCCGCGTCGAGAAGCTCGACGAAGCGGGGATCGTTCCAACGGCCGTAGTTGCTGCGCGCCCCTGGGGCGAGCAGCAGGTCATACAGGGCGTGTGGAGAGGGGTAATCCGCGATCCAGTTGATGGCGAAGACCTGCGGGGTGCGCCCGCCATCGAGGAGGGCCAGGTAGTCGGAGAAGTTCAGGGCCTCGACATGCACCGTGACGCCGAGCTGTTTGCGCCAGGTCGCGACGATTGGCGCGGCGTCGAAGAAGGTAGGCACCCTGACGGTGACGCTCCCGAGCTTCGCACGATCCCGAAACCCTGCTTCGTCGAGCAGCCGTTTGGCCTCCACTGGGTCTGCGGAGGATGCAGTGGAGAGTCCTGCCGGCTGAAGCGCGGGCGGCACGATCGAGGTGGCCGGTGCGGCGGTGGCCCCAGCGGAGAGCTCCACCAGCCTGCTCCGATCGAGAACCAGCGCGAATGCGCGGCGTACCTTCGGGTTGTCGAAGGGCGCATGCCTCGTGTCGAAGCCGATATATTCCACCGACAGCGCTGCTGCACGATGCAGGGCCGGGCCGAGCTCATGGTCGTAGGCGATCCAGGTCGCGTCCGAGCCGCCGATCTGGACGAGGTCGAGCGTGTTGTCGGCGTAGGCAGTGACCGCGTCCCCGTCGATGTCCGTGATCCAGTCGATCTCCCCGATCGGTGGCGCCGCGCCGGCGTAGTCCGGATTGGCCTTCATGACGAGCGTGGCGGCGCTCTGGCTGTTCGCCACGTACGGCCCTGAACCGATGAAGTGGTTGGCCGTCTGCCATGTGTCCGAGGTGGTCGCCGTGCGCGGCACCACGAAGGTCGAGGGTGTCGCGGTGATCGCCGTGAAGTAGCTCGCCGGGTGGCGAAGGTGAACCACCAGGGTGTTTGGGTCGGGAGCCTGGACGCCCACAGCCGCCTCGCTCCCCGCTCCGGTTGCCCGCTCGCTGGCCCCCACGATGACATTCAGGACGTCGGGTGCCGTGGCATGCACCGCCGGATCGAGAAGGCGAAGCCACGAGCGCCGCACGTCGCTGGCATCCAGGGATGATCCGTCCGAGAAGCGCAGGCCGCTGCGCAGATGAAACGTGTACGTGCGGCCGTCTCCTCCGACGTCCCATGACCTCGCCAGGCTCGGGTAGACCCTTCCCTCCTCGTCGAGGCGGGTCAGCCCGGCGTACAGCTGCAGGAGCAGCTGGACATCAGCGGCATCGGAGATGCGAGCCGGATCGAGCGTTTTCACCTCGCCGCCGAGGTATCGCAGCGGCGCGTCGGCGGCGCGCGCTGGAAGCCGTTGAAGCCCAGTGACCGAAGCGAGGAGGATGAGCGCGGCGAGGGCCGCCGCGACGTGCCTCAAGCCTTCGCGACGAGGTGACGCCGTGGGCATGCAGGAGGCGACGAGCAGAGTGAGGAGTCCATGGACTGCGCGCGGGGCGGGAGCGGCGCGCGGGGTTGGCGACGCACGGCCGGTAGTATACGGGCCCGTGCATGCCACCCATGAACACCGGTTTCGGGCGCAGACACCAGGCACCCTCACCCTGCGCCAGTTCATCGAATCGCTGCGACGATGGACACCCGAGATGCGCCAGATCGCCCAGATCGCGCTGACCAGGACAGAGGCGGAGCGCCAGCGCTACCTGCAGCAGTTCCACGCAGGGCATCACGAGCGCGGAGCCGGACCGCTCGACAGCTTCGTGCGCTGGGCCTACTCGGATCCCCGGCTCGATGCCGTCCCAGCGCTCCTGGCGGAGCTGGATCGACCGGAAGCCGACTATGCCGATGCCCTGGAGCACGAGGCCGACGTGCTGGTCACGATGCGCGGGGAGGGCAAGACGCCCGCACAGCGAGTGCGCGACTTCCTCGCGCTGCTGGGCGTGGAGGGCTCGGAGCAGGTCAGGGCGGGCCTCGCCGGCATCATGCCGCCTGGCACTCCGGAACCGGTGGTGATCGCCACGCTCCGAGTGATGCGCCGCCGCTGGCTCGAGCGCTACGGCGATGACGCGTTTTTCGCGGAGGACTGATCCCGCGCTCCGCCTGCGCACCCTGCTCGTCGCAGCGCAGGTTGCCCTCGTCGCGCTGATCGCGCTGCATGGCGTGGCGTTTGGCCATGCGGAGCTCGTCAGCTCCGTGCCAGCCGCCAACGCGAGCATCACGACGTCGCCGCCGCAGCTGGTGCTGACCTTCACCGAGGCGATCGATCCCGCCAACTCGTCGCTGACGCTGCTCGGGCCCGACGGAAGCCCGGTTGCCGGAACCGGCGCACTTCGGATCAACGCCGCGGGGACGACGGCAACCGCCGAGGTCCCCGCTCTCAAGCCGGGCATCTACACCGTGAGCTACCGCGTCACCTCGGCAACCGATGGGCACGTGACGAGCGGCCAGTACGCCTTCCTGCTCGATCCCACCGGGACGCAGCCCGCTCCGATCGGCTCCGCCTCCAGTGCGTCGCCGTCCATCGAGCCGACCACCATCGCGGCGCGCTGGGCGGTCCTGGTCCTCCTGCTCGTGCTCTTCGGGACGGCCCTCTTCTGGCTCGCGTCTGCGCGCCCGGCACTCGCTGCCGCGAGGCGCGGGGAGCGGGACGTGGCGTTCCGCGGCGGCGTTGGCCCATGGAGCGCGATTGCCGTCCTGGCATTTGGGGCCTTCTTCTCGCTCGCGATCTTCCTCACGGTCGCCGCCGGCGCCATCGGTTCTGGGGGTCACAGCCACCCGGGTCACCAGGGAGTGCCCCTCGATTTCGCCGCCCCGTTCGGGTGGACACCCTTCGCCATCGCCATGCGGGTGGCGCTGGTCGGGACGTTTGCGGCCTTTGTCCTGGCAGCCGCGCGGTTCTTCGCCGTCGACGAGGCGCGGCGTCGGGGTCGTCCCGCCCGTGACCTGGACACCGCTCTGCTGCTTGGCGTGCTGGGTGCGACCGCGGCCGCCCTGGGCGGGATGAGCTTCGCCGGCCACGCCTTCGCAGGCGGTGGCCCGGTCTTCGCGCTCATCGACTGGTTCCACCTCGTCGCGGTCGGCTCGTGGCTCGGAACACTGGGCGGACTCGCGCTGCTGGCGTGGCACATGCGCCGCCGGCAATCGGACCGGCGTGGAGTCCTCGGAGCTGCCCTCTCTCGCCACTCACGCGTCGCCATGATCGCCGCGCCGGTCGTGGTCCTCACCGGCCTGGCCAACTCACCCATCGTGATCGGCGCGGCGCGCAACGTCGTCGCCAGCCAGTACGGAGACCTGGTCCTGGCCAAGGCGACGCTCTTCTCCGTGGCGGTCGCCATCGGTGCGGTCAACTTCCTGCTCGTGCGGCGCGGGTCCACTGCGCGAGCCACGACTCTCATCGGCGGGGAGGCGCTGATCGGCCTGGTGGCGGTGGCCGTCGCTGCGACGATGCTCTCCATCCAGCCGGCTGCCAGCCGGGTGGCGACCCTGTCGAATTCTGCGAACCAGACGGCTCACCTGTACGGGACCGCCGGGTCCTCGAACGTCCACGCGGCGATCAGTATCCCTGCCCCGGGCGATCAGCTCTACCAGGTGGTGGTCTCCGACCCCGCGACCGGCGCTCCGCGCCCCGACGTGAGGGCCGTGGCGATCGAGTTCACCGCCCCTTCCGGGAGCCCCTTGGGCACGAAACGCGTGGGAATGACCCGAACCCGGGACACGACGATCTGGAGCGTCCAGGGCGCCTTCACGCCGGAGGTCGGTGCCTGGACGATCGGTGTCCTCGTCCAACGCCCCGGCGGGCTCGAGTCCGTGTCGTTCCCGATCAGCGTGCAGGATCCGATTCCGCCCCAGCTGGTGCCCCCACCCGACGCCGGGCTCGGGGTCCCCGCGGTTCTGGGCCTCCTCTGGCTGCTGCCGGATGGACTGGCGGGCTGGCTGCTGCTGTGTCTCCCGCTGCTGGCGCTTGCGTCGGTCGCTCTCCTCGAGCGTTCGCGCCGGGCGGCCGCGCGGCCCCTCGGCTGGATGGCCCCTGCTCGGGTCGCCCTGGTGGCCGTGGCCGTGATTGCGGGGCTGGGCATCGGCTCGCGCTCGGTGGTGGAGGCCGCCAATCGCGGCGTGACGCCGGGCCCGAACCCTATCGCCGCCAGCGCTGCATCGGTCGCGCGCGGAAAGCTGATCTTCCTGGCGAACTGTGCGACCTGCCACGGTGCGGAAGGATCGGGCGATGGTCCCCAGGGCGCCGGAATGCTTCCGGCTCCGGGTGCCATCGGTCCATCCGTCTCTCGCATGAGCGATCTGGAGCTGCAGTACCTGGTGACGAACGGGCTGGCCGGCACGAAGATGCCATCCTTTGCGACGAAACTGTCCGAGAACGAGCGCTGGGACCTGGTGAATTACCTGCACACCAGATGGCATTCGGGCCAATGATCCGCGCCCTCCGATCCGCAGCGCGTGGTCCCGTCGTGATTTCGGCGTTGGCCGCCACGGCCCTGACGGGGCTGGTCTCACAGCCGGTCCTGGCGCATGCCGTCGGGAAGCCGTTTCAATCCCCCATCCCCCTCTGGATGCAGGTGGCCGGCGCGGGGATTGCCGTCGCCGCGTCCTTCGTCGTCTCTGCAGCAATCGTCACCGTCGGCACGGATGAGCCGCGCTATCCCCACTTCGCCATCCCGCTCCTCCCCTCACTGGTCGTCCAGTGGCTGCTCGCCGCGATAGGCCTGCTCTGGTGGTACGGCGCGATCGTCGCCGCCTTCCTGATCGGTGGCGAGACGCCGGTCCCAGCCATCGGGTTGTGGATCTTCGTGTGGGTCGGCCTGCCGATTGCCTCCGTGCTGCTGGGCAATCCCTGGCCGTCGTTGAGCCCGTTTCGCACGAGCTTCACCCTCCTTAAGCGGTTCGCGCGCTTCCTGGGCTTCGACCGGCTCGACCTGGGGCTCGTCTACCCGCCTCGCGCGGCTCGCTGGCCGGCGGTGCTGCTGCTGTTCGCCGGGATCTGGAGCGAGCTCGTGCTCCCCGGAGCCACCGAAGCCGGCTCGGTGGGCGCACTGATGGTGGGATACACGCTGGTCACCCTGGTGGGCATGGGATGCTTCGGGCGGGTCGCCTGGCTGCGGAATGCCGAGCTCTTCGAGGTGCTGCTGGGCTGGCTGGGGAGGATCGGTCCCCTGGGCCGGCGCGCGCTGGAGCTCAACGCCTGCGCCGGTTGCCTCGAGCGCTGTCACCCCGACCACTGCGTTGACTGCCCCGAGTGCGCGGTCGCCGCGGACCCGACCGAGCGCAGGCCGGAGCTGCGCCCCTGGTTCGCAGGACTCACTGAAGTCCGCCGCGGCGGCTGGTCGGATGCCGCGTTCATCGTCCTGGTGCTGGCGGGAGTCAGCTACGACGGACTCCGTCAGACCGGGCTCTGGCAGGAGATCGAGAACCGGCTGCTCTCCGTCGTCCAGGCGTCGCTCGGCGGCTTCAAGGCGTTCCTGGCGGCGGGGACGCTGGGCCTGCTCGGGACCTGGCTCCTCTTCCTTGTCGTCTTTGTGGTCGGAGCCGCGATCACGCGCCGGCTGAGCGAGGGAGCGACGCCCGGCCTCGGCTCGGTCGTGGGCGCCTATGCCGCCACGCTCCTCCCGATCGCGGGCGGGTACATGATCGCCCACTACCTGACGCTCGTGATCCAGGGCGTCGCGTGGATACCGGACCTCGCCCGCAACCCACTGGCCCCCGCTCCGGCACTCGAGATCCCGACGAGCCTCGTGTGGTACCTGTCGGTGGCGGCGATCGTGCTCGGGCACATTGCCGCCATCTTCCTCTCCCACCGGATCGCCCTGCGCGACGCTCCCGAGCGGCCGCTTCGGGCCGGCGTGCCGTTGGCCTCTCTGGATCATCGCCCAGCCGATCGTCGAGGAGCCAACCGCGGTCCTCATGGCCAGGGTAATCGTCGGCTGATCATGGACGTCAGCATCGCGCTCGCCTTCGCCGCGGGCCTCATCTCGTTTGCGTCGCCGTGCGTCCTAGCACTGGTCCCGGTCTACCTCGCCTTCCTGGGGGAGACGGCCGGCGCGGCGTCTGCGGTCGCGGTCACGGTGCCTGCAGGATCACCGCTCGGCGGCGGTAGTCCAGCGCTGGCGCCCACCCATTCGGTGATCGGCCAGGCGGTCCTCTTCGTCCTCGGGTTCAGTGCGGTCTTCGTGCTGGTCGGGACGCCCATCGGCCTGCTTGGCGGTGCGCTCTTCCAGGTCGACCGCATCAGGCAGGTCGCGGGCCTGGCCGTCATCGCGCTCGGCCTGCTGACAACCGGCATCTTCGGACCTGTGCTGGATCGCTTCACGCTCCCAACCCCTGCGCCGGAGGCCCTGCCGCCGGGTCGCATGGCCCGCGCCCTGGCGCTCGGCGCGTTGGTGGCCGTGGGCTGGACGCCATGCATCGGTCCGGTGCTCGGGACGATCCTGACCATGGGCGCCTCCGCCAACAGCGGGCCGGTGGCGCTCATCCTGCTGGCGGCCTACTCGGCCGGGCTGGCGCTCCCGTTCCTTGCGGCGGCGGTCGCCCTCCCACGGCTACGTCCGGTCATCGCCCTGCTGCGGCGCAGCCATCGGGTCGTGGCCGTGGTGGCCGGCATCTTCATCATGGTGGTGGGCGTGCTCATCGTCGCCAACGCCTTCTGGCGCATCCAGGGTGCGTTTAGCTTCTTCCTGTAGACCGATCGACTCGGGCGTGGCGAACGCATAGCGATAGAGCAATCCGGCGACGGCCGCACCGGCGAGTGGCCCGATCCACCACACGTACCAGTTGTCGAGGGCTCCCGACGCCACCGCCGGGCCAAACCAGCGGGCGGGATTCATGGCGGCGCCGGTGAGCGGGCCGCCCATCAGGATGTCGGCGGCGACAGCGAGACCGATGGCCAAGCCGCCCAGCTGAGGCGCGCGACTGTCAACCGCGGTCCCGAAGACGACGAGCACCAGGAGCAGCGTTAGCACGGCTTCGATCGCGATGCCCGCGGCCGGCCCGACGCCGCTGCCGAGAGCGGGGGTGCCGATCTTGGTCGGGCCCCACGCGGCCGGCGAGAAGAGCGCGCGGAGCGCAAGACCGGCCACCACCGCGCCGGCCAGCTGCGCGACGACGAACATGCCGACCCGGGCGGCCGTCATACGGCCGGCGACCCACAGGGCAAAGGAGACCGCGGGGTTGAAGTGGCCGCTGCCCACCGCTGCAAGCGCGCTGACCAGCACCGCCAACGCCAGTCCGTGGGCCAGCGCAACGCCGACCAGGCCTGGGCCGCCTGGGCCAGCAACGGTGGTGACCACGACGGCGCCGGCGCCGATGAAGAAGAAGAGGAAGGTCCCGACCGCCTCGGCGACGAGAACCGGCCAGGTTCGCTCTGCCATGCGCTCCTCCGAGCCGGTTTCGATGGCGCCCCCGGAGGGACTCGAACCCCCGACGCCCGCCTTAGGACGGCGGCGCTCTATCCTCTGAGCTACGGGGGCGCCGTGCTCCCATCGTATCCCACCCGAGCGGGAGGAGCCGTGACCGACAGGCCGGCCGCGAGGCGCGTCGTCCTCTATGAGCGCTCGGGTTGCCACCTGTGCGACGAGGTGCGCGTCCTGCTCGACGCGATGCTGGGTCACGATGCCTACGAGCGCGTGGACGTCGATGCCGATGACGCCCTGGTCTTGCGCTACGGCTTCCGGGTGCCGGTCGTGAGCGTCGACGGCGTCGATCGCCTGGAGGCGCCGATGAGCGCGGCCGAGCTTCGCTCGCTCCTTGCATGAGCGCCCCCGCCCGACGCTCGCCGTCTGCGCCCGCCGGCCGGCCACCTCGGCGTGCCCGCCGCTCGAGCCTGGTCTGGACGGCGGGGATCCTGGTTGTGGCGATCGCCCTCGCGGTGCTCGCCTTCGTTCCTCTCCTGCGCGGGGGCGGAACCGGAACCGAGGGCACGCTGGTGGGTCAGGCGGCGCCCGCGATCTCCGCGGATGACCTGGCGGGGAAGCGCTGGACGCTGGCCGACGGGCGCGGGCGCCTGGTCTGGATCAATTTCTGGGCCACCAGCTGCGAGCCGTGCCGCACCGAGATGCCGGCCATGCAGCGGCTCGCCGAGGCCTACGGTGACCGACTCCTCATCCTCGGTCTCGACTGGGGCGAGGAACGCTCCTCGGTCGTCAGCTTCGCGCGCCGCTACGCCATCGGCTACCCGATCCTGCTCGATCCGACGCTCGCCAACTTCTATCGGTGGGCGCGCGGCACCGGCCTACCGAGGCACTACTTCGTCGACGAGCGCGGGCGCGTGGTGCGTGAGGTGATCGGTCCGCTCGCGCCCGCGCGCATGGCGGCGATCCTCTCCGATCTGATCGGCCCGCCGGGCGCCTGAGCACTCTCTGCCTCCGTCAGGGAGCGGGAGCGTCGCCCCGCACCACGAGCGAGCCGTTCATCGCGGTGTGGATGGTGCACTCGAAGTAGTACTGCCCCGGCAGCTGAGGGGGGAGGGTCAGCGTCGTCGATGCGTTGGGGCCGGTCACGATGTCGCTCCTGCCGATTTGCTGCTTCTTGGAGCTGTTCTTGTAGACGGCCACGTCGTGAGGCGCCGCCTCCTGGTTGGTGAAGTGAATGACGATGCTTTTCCCGACAACAGCCTCGATGCAGGCCGTGCTGAACTGCAGGTTGTTGGCCGTCAGCGTCACCGTGTTCGAGGCATCGGTCCTGACACACGCGCCGGCCGGGGGTTTGGTCGAGCCAGCAATGCCGCTGCACGCCACCAGGAGCAGCACAAGACCGAGGAAAAGGCCGGCACGCTGAGGCGGCTGCGTCACTGGGCGCTGGTCGGCAGGGTGACGGTGAACGTCGACCCCTTGCCCTCGCGACTGCTGACCTCGATCTCGCCGCCCATCTGTCGCACAATCTCGCGCGATCCCGCGAGCCCGAGACCGGTGCCCCGCACACCAGCCACGTTCGATGCGCGGCGGAACCGGGTGAAGAGCTCGGGCAGGTCCGCCTTCGGAATCCCGAGCCCCTGGTCGCTGATCCTGATGCGCGCCATCGCGCCTTCCCGATCGATGGTGACCCGAATCTCCCCGCGGTCGGGAGAGAACTTGACCGCGTTGCTGAGCAGGTTGTCGAGGACCCGCTCGAGCCGACGAAGGTCCGCTTGCACGACGACCGATTCGACGCGGTCGAGCACGAAGTGGTGCGTGCCAGCGAGCTTGCGATGTCCCTCGATGACGCGCTCCGCAACCTGACCGATCTCGAGCTCGACCGGTTCGAGCGCGATGGGGCGGCCGCTGCGCAGCAGGCTGACGTCCATCAGGTCGGCGACAAGATCGGTCAGGCGCCCGGCCATGTTCTCGGCGGCGCTGAGGTACTCCACCAGCTTCTCCCCCCCGCCACTCTTCTCCGTCTTCCGTGCGCGTCGCAGGGCGAGCTGCACGTAGCCCAGGATCGCGGCCAGCGGCGTGCGCATGTCGTGCGAAGCGATCGCCAGGAAATCGTCGCGGAGCCGGACAGCTTCGGTCGCCTCGTGGAGCAGGCGGGAGTTGTCGACCGCGGTTCCAGCCCGCGCCGCGAGCTCGCCGAAGAGCGGTAGCTCATCCTCCCTGAATGCCCGCGACTGATCCGACCTGACCAGCGTCAGGAGCCCGAGCACCCGCTCCCGGGCGACGAGGGGCAGGACCACGACCGAGCCGAGTCCCAGGGCACGAAGATGCTTCTCGTGCTCTGCGTCGCTTGCCGCTGCGGCGAGCTGCTCCTCGGTGATGATTGGTACCAGGAGCGGCTCGCCCGTCCTCAGCACCTCGCCAGTGGCTCCCTCCTCAATGTTAGAGGGCCAGCGCCGTTGCACCTCCTCGGCGAGCGCCACGAGGCTCGGGTCTTCGTGCGCCACGGCGACCCGCCGCACGCCGCTCTCCTGCTCGACGACGTCGACGACGCACCAGTCCGCGAGATCCGGTACGACCATGCGCGCGAGCTCGTTGAGGGACTCCTGGTAGTCCACCGACTTGCCCAGGA
>VBJP01000143.1 GCA_005880165.1 Chloroflexota bacterium
GGACCATCCCAAGGTGGCGCAGCTGCGGGCTTGGGCGTCCGCGATCGGCGTCGCTCCCAACGACGTCCTGTTCGTCGGCGACGCGGTGCGCGACCCTGCGATCGCCGAGGCCGCGGGGGTCCGCTTCGTCGGGCTCTCCCGTCCCGGCCACCCGGATGCGTTCGCGGGGAGCGGCGTCCCCGTGGTGACGTCGCTCACCGACCTCGCCCGCCTCGTTGCGTACGCCCGCCGCTCGCCGCTCGCCGGTGACCGTCCAATCCCGGCCGGCGAGGTCGGCCCGGACGCGCCCGAGCCGTTAGTAGCCCTCGCGACCGCACCATTCGAGGTTGCCGACCTCGTTGGCCCGCGCCAGTCGGCGGACGCCGTCGAGGAGACGTAGCGTCGTGGTGGAGCAGTTGGCGACCTCGACGTGTCTGTGGACCTCGGGTCCCGTCCGAAGCGCCCAGGCGACCGCGGGACGTAGACGAACGAGCCGGCCGGGCAGCGAATTGACAAGGCAGACCATCGACCGCCTCATCGGCAAGGTCAACCCACTGGTCGACGCCACCGCTTGGGTGTGTGCTGCCTTCTGGGGAAGAGTTCCCGTTGCGTGGAGGTGAGCTGGTTTACTAGGTCGTAGCGAAGGCTGGCGCCCGGCGTGCTTCACGCGGCTCAGACTCGCAGCGGCAGCCGGTAGAGCCGCGCGGCGTTGCCGGCCAGAATCGCCCCAGCCACCGGCTCGAGCTCGGCGTCGTCCATGCGATCGGCGCTGATCTCGGTCGTGAGCACCGTCGCCAACGCTTCGCGCCACAGGCGCATGCCGCGCCAGTGCATCTCGGGATACGAGTGGCCGTCGGAGGCGGCAAGGAGCTTGGTCGCGGGGCACATCGCCAGCGCCTCAGCGATCATCCGCTCGGCTGCGGCGCCTCCGAGCAGCGGGATGGCCAACGACAGGTCGAGATGGACCTGAGGGTAGATGCTGGCCAGGTAGGCGGCCTGCGCCACGAATGGATAGGAGTGCAGAAGGACAACCGGACAAGCCTCGGTGTC
This sequence comes from Chloroflexota bacterium, assembly GCA_005880165.1. Classification (GTDB taxonomy): domain Bacteria; phylum Chloroflexota; class Limnocylindria; order QHBO01; family QHBO01; genus CF-82. The sequence continues at coordinate 1,030 of VBJP01000143.1, forward strand.
GGGGTCCCGGAGCAGCGCGCGTAGCAGCGTGGGGTCGGCTCGCGGCAGGTGAAGGTCGTCGTCTCCGAAGCCGGTGTGGAATTGCAGCGGCACGCTGCGCGCCGCCGCTAGCCGCGCGGCGGACCATACCACGTGGGCGATGAGGACCGGATCGTCGAGTCGCTCGGCCTGCGACGCACGGTCAAGCCGCCGCAGCGCCCCTGCCACGGCCCTGGCCGACGGCGCGGGCAACTCCAGACCGACGCGGTAGGCAGCGATGCTCTTGAAGCCAACTATGCCGGCCGCCAACGCGGTCTCAAATCGCTCGGCCAGCTGGTCGCCGAAGGCGACCGCCCCGAGAGGGTGCGCGCTCGCTGTGGCGGCGAGCAGCTCTTGGGCGACCGACTCAATGCGCACGATGGCGTGCACCTGTCGACGTGCCGCCCGGGCGAAGGCCGCAACGCTGAGGGCGTGCGGGCCGCCGTAGCCGGTGTCGACCAACAGACCGACGATGCGCGCATCGTCGAACAGCCGACCAAGGTAGTCGTCGCCGCTACGCAGCTCTGTCGCGCGGCGGTCCAAGACCGCGGCCTCCAGTCGCGTCGGCGGCTCGGCCGCCACTCCTTGGAAGGCCGCCAGCGCGCGGAGGAACTCGCGGTAGCCGATCGAGGCAGGCACGTCGTCGTGCAGCGACGCCGGATGTCGCCCCTCGCTGAAGCAGCGCCGCCAGTCCGGGTCGCCCGGCCCCGTCGATTGCCAATCGATAAGGGGCGCGTGGCAGTGCTGGTCAATGGCTGGCAGCGCTGCGATTCGCTGCGCCGCCTCCTCGGCTGCCTGCTGCTCGCGGGAGCGACGAGGTGATCCCACCATTGAGACCGGTCCCGTTGCGACTTAGCCGGATCCCGGGCTGGCCTCGAGTTGGCCAGCCCGCTCCGAACGCTGGCCAAGCAAGTACAGGATCGCCCCCGCCACGAGCGACGCGGCGGCGATGCCGGCGATCCAGTAGAACCAGGCGCCGTAGGCGATCGTGGCCCCCAGAATCGTCAGGCTGCCACTATCGTTGGGGATCAGCGGCGTCCACGCTCCGCTCAGGGTGGCCACAATGCCGATGAAAGCGGCGAGGCCGCCGAGCAGGCTGCTGAGGTAGAAGATCGGTGGGTTGGCGAGCTTAGTGGCCTCGAACGCGCCGCTGAAGCGCCGGATGATGATCAGTACGTCGATGAACAGAATGACCATCGAGATGCACCAGATGACCGTCACCGCCGCCTGCAACACGTCATAGATCTTGGTCTGGACGTCGACCGGGCCGCCGCCGCCGAAGCCGATCGAGGGCAGGAGGTCGAAGGCCAGCAGGGTGAAGACGGCGGCCACCCCCGTCTGGACCCATACGGCGTTGTCGGGAACCTTGTTGGCGTTGACGTGGCTCATCGCGGCTGGAAGGCGGCGGTCGAGGCCGGAGACGAAGATGAGGCGCGCGAAGGAGTAGTTGTAGACCACGGTGATGAAAAGGAAGAAGCCGGCGAGGATGAGCGCTACCAGCTTGCCGAGCCAATCGCCGAGGGCGATGCCCACCACCGACGCTACCGCCGTCACTTGCGCCGAGCTGCCGTCGGCCGGCAAGACGACCATGATCCCGAAGGTAGCGAGCAGGTAGGCGGCCATGACGGCCAGCGATCCGAACAGCAGGTAGCGGGTGATCGCCCTGGCGTCCTTGATCTCGACGCCCATGTTGAGCGGCACTTCGACCCCCAATAGGGCGAGGATGACGAGGCCGAAGAAGGTCCAGTTGGTGAAGTTGAGGCCGGTCTTGGCACCCGGCGCGTAGGCGCCGAAGTCGAGCGGGTTAGTCACTGCAGCATGGCCACCGACCAGCCATACAACCCCCGCGAGACCCATGAGCAGGATAGCCAGCCCATACAGTACGAACACCAGGTTGACGATGTTCTGGGTGAGGCGGAAGCGGAGGATGGAGAGCGCACCGGAGAGCACGATGAACGCGGCAATCACGATCCCCTGGATGCGGATGTCGAGGGTGCCGATGCTGGTGGGGAACACGAAGCCCAAGAAGGAAAGCACGATCGTGCCGGTGGCGACCATCACCAGCACCCCCGGCCACCACGCACAAAAGCCGGCGAAGAAGCCCCAGAAGCTGCCGAAGGCCTTGTTGGTCCACAGGTAGATGGAGCCCTCGCCGGGGAACATGCGGCCGAGCTGGCCGGTGACGATAGCTCCCGGAATAAGGAACACCAGGAAGCCCAGGATCCACCAGCCGAAGGCCGTCGGCCCGGCGCTCTGGATGACCGCGGCGTTGGTGATGAACAGGACGATGGCGACAAAGATCGCCACCATGTCGAAGGTGGTGAGAACCCTCGGTAGGATGCCGCCCGCGACGCGCTCCGAGATGAGTTGATCGTCGGCGGTCGATGTTGCTGCGGTCATGGTGTAACCCTCTGTACTCACGGTTTCGACATTGACTCTCAGAAGCGCAGGGCGTGCTCGAAGCACTCGTAGGCGGCATCGTGTGCGCCGAAGCTGACCGCCTCCGAGCGCTTGACCGCAAGGTACGCCGACCGTCGCAGGGGGCCGAGCGCCTCCATCAGCACGTCGTCGCGCTCGAGCTCGTCCAGCGCGGCGTCCAGCGAGTTCGGCAGGCGCGCCACCCCGCGCCGCCGCCGCTCGCGCTCCGACAGAGTTGCGGGGTCGACATTCACCGGGTCGCCGGGGTCGAGCCGGCGCCGCATACCGTCCAGCCCGGCGTGGATCAGGCCGCCGAGCGCGAGGTACGGGTTCCCCGTGCTGTCACACGGCTTGAGCTCCAGGTTGGCGGACGCCTCGGCATGACCCCACATCGGCGAAGGAATGCGCAACGCCGCCTCACGGTTGTCGTCGCCATAGCAGACGAAGGCGCTCGACCAGTGCTGCGGCTGCAGGCGCCGGTAGCTGTTGACGCTGCCGCAGGTTAGGGCCACGAGTGCGGGCAGGTGCGCGAGTATGCCGCCGATGAAGTGATAGGCCAGCTCTGAGAGACCGTACCGGTCGCCGGCATCGAAGAATCGGTTTCGCTCCCCTGGTCCGCCATCGGGGCCGACCTCCCAGGCCGAGAAGTGGCAGTGCGCTCCATTCCCGGCCTGCTCGGCGAGCGGCTTGGGGGCCAGCGAAGCCCACAGACCGTGGCGCCAAGCCACGCTTCGGGCCGTCTCGCGGTACCAGACCTGCCGATCGGCCGCGGTCAGAGCAGGCCCATGATGTATCGAGAGCTCCTGTTGGCCGTGCCCGAGCTCGGGGTGATACAGCTCCACGACCATGCCCTGGGCTTCGAGCGCCCGCACGAAGTCGACGGCGAAGTCGTGGGCCATGGCGAAGCCGGTGCTCGAGAAGCAGAGGCTCTCATCGATCGGTATCAGCCGGCGCTCGCCGTCGGCATCGGTCTCACGGCGTGCGAGCAGAAACTCGGGCTCGAACGCCGCGCAAAGGGCAATCCCTTCGGCCGCGGCGGAGGCCACCGCCTCCTTGAGGAACGACCGCGGGCAGGCCTCCCACGGCTCGCCGTCCAGGCGCACCAGGTCGCTCAGCATCGCGGCGGCCCCGGGAGCATAGGGCAGGTCGACGTAGGTGTCCGGGTCGGGCACAATGCGGACCTCGCCCACGGGCCCCATGCCCTCGACCGATTGCAGCTCGTCGAGCATGTTCATGGCCTGCATCGCCACGGTCAGCCCGATGCCGGTGGCCATGCGTTGCTCCAGGCTTGCGCGGCTGGTCGACTTGCCGCGGACAACCCCGCCGTGGTCGACGTATAGGAAGCGAATGAGATCCGCCGACGCATCGCCAGCTCGTGCGACGACTCGCCGTATGCCCTCGACGTCCATTGCGCCCACGCCCTCTGGATCGCGCTTGCCCTTTAGCCGTGCCACCCCGGCAGCGTTCGGGCTCCCTCGGCTGGCGTAGTCATATCATCCTGCCGCTCCCGCGAACAAGGGGCACGCTGTGTCGCCTATGCCGATGGCTGCACCAAGCCTTCCATAAGGGGTTGGCCAGCCCCATGCCTGACCGGGGCGCCCGCCCCCGAGAGAGGCCCTTCGGCGACGGTGGCGGCACCTCCCTTGCCTATTCTGGTGGTGAGGATCACGGTGCTCACCCCGTTGGCGCCAGCGGAGCCTCGTTCGGTGCGTAGCCGGTCACGCTACAATCCCACCCGGAGCCGCTCGCACGAGGCCACCTGATTCTGTTGGAATTTCGCGGCGGCACCTGACTACCTCCGGGGCTGGGTACCTGACTCCCCGGAAAACTGAAGATGCGAGGACAGGGCATGGGCCCGGTCTGAGCACGAATCTCGACTGGCGGCGGGTCCGAGTAGCGCCCACGGCGGCGGTTAACTCTGGATCAGGAGATCGAAGGTTCGAATCCTTCCGCCCCAGCCAGAATCCCTCCAGGTC
>VBJP01000125.1 GCA_005880165.1 Chloroflexota bacterium
CGAGTACGGCTGCTTGCCACCATGCCATTTGGTCAATCCTCGTTTCCTGGCTTACTGCTCAAAAGGGACCAGCACACCAAATGAGCCGCGCAGATGGTCCTGCCCGAGATTCACCCTCCTTCTTGGTTCCAGCGCTTCGATCTTGCTAGCGCGATACGACTTCGATCTCGACCTCCGCGAAGTCGCTCCTCAACCACGCCGTTCCTGCTTCGATGAGCCGGCCGACCGTGTCGACCATGACTCCGCTGATGACGAGCAACGGGGATCCAGGCGGCGCATTCAGCAGCCGGCCCTGCTCCTCGGTGCACGAGGCCGCAGAGACGTACCTCGTGCCGCGAGCGAGCTTCGCGCCGTACTTCTCGCGAAGCGTCGCGTATAGCGAGGCATTCCGAAGGTCCTCGCGATCGATGCCGGGGAAGAGGCTCAATGGCACGTAGGAGTCGGAGAGAAGGACCGGATGGTTGTTCACATAGCGCAGTCGACGGATCTTGACCGCCAGCTCGCCGAGCGCGACACGCAGTTTGCCGGCGATGTCCTTGGGGGCCTCGATGACCGTCTGCTCGAGCACCTCGGTGCGGAACGGAATGCCCCGCGCGAGCATGTCCTCGTAGAAGCCGGCCGTGAATTGCACGAATCGCTCGGGCACGCGGGTCGCCGCCACGAAGGTGCCTTTGCCCTGGACTCGGTAGAGCAGGCCGTCGTTGGCGAGGTCATCCAGCGCCTTGCGGACGGTCGTTCGGCTCACGCCGTGCGTCTGGCACAGCTCCGCCTCAGACGGGATAGGCGTCCCGGGATCCCACGAGGCGTAGTCCTCGCGGATCAGCTCCCTCAGCCATTGATACTTGGGAGACGGCGGGCCCGCACGGTACGCCGCAGCGACAGGCGAGGATTCAGCTGGGCTCTGAGCAACCACGCGTCGGCGGCCTCCGATCAAGCCCCAACCCGCGTAATGACATCATGAGGTGTCATCACTACAAGTGAAATTATCGCCTGCTGTCAAGCCGCCAGCTGATCCGCGCTAGACCGATGACGACAAGCCTTCGAGACCCTAGCGAACGAACGCCTTCACCACCCGTACCGGGCCGTCTCCCATCCTGCGCAGCGCATACCGGCCCACCGCCGCAGGGATGACGATCGTCTCGGCGTAGTTCAGGTGGTGAGGGTCTCCCTCCCCTGCCTGGACAAGCAGGCCGTCGCCCTCGACGACGTTGAGGACGTGAAAGCCGCCACTCGTGTCGTCATCGGCTTCGGTGTCTCCCTCCAACACCACCCGGCGAACTTCGTAGAAGATCTCCGGCAACGCCCCGATGACCTCTTCCCGCCAGCCGTCACCCGATCGGATGGAGCGGGGCGACTGAACAAGGTCCCGGGAAACCTCGTCGCCCTTGCGATTGCGATTCAGGTTGGCAAATGCGTGGTCCACGTGAACCGGACGCTGCTTGCCCTGCGAGTCCCGCCGCAGCCAATCGTAGAAGCGCAGGCTGTAGAGATAGGGCGTGGCGCTGACCTCCAGGACGACGTTCCCCTCCCCACTGCCGTGTGGCGTGCCAGCCGGGATCATGAACAACTGGCCCTGCGTGGCAGGAAAAGTCTGGACGTGATCCTCGATTCGGAACGGCTCGCCGCGCTCGACGGCTCGTTGAGCCGCCTGCTCGAAAACGTCCAGCCGCACGTCCCCTCGCAACCCGAGGAAGACACATCGGTCCTGGCCGCCGACCATCATGAAGTAGCTCTCGTGCTGGGTGTACGACCAGCCAAAGATGCGACGCATGTACTCCGCCTGCGGGTGGCAATGGATCGAGAGGTTGCCGCCGCCAACCGTGTCGAGGTAGTCGAAGCGGATCGGGAATGAGGTCCCGAACTCTGTCCGGATGGCCTCGCCCAGGACCTCGTCGGGTTGGAGCCCCACGATCAGCTGGAACGGGACTTCGACTCGCGGCCCATCCCGGTCGCCGAGAAGCACGCCGCTCTCCGGCGCGATCAGTTCGTAGCCGATGGCGGTGTTCGGTTCGTGGAGGCCGAAGCCAAGCTGCTCCTGGCCCCAGTGCCCGCCCCATGGAGCGGTGTTGAAGGTCGGGCGCGTGCGCAGCGGGTGGCCGGCAAGCGATGAGGCGCTTCGACGCAGGGTATCGCCATCCAGGTGGGTTGGTCGGAGCGGATCCTGGACGTCGATCCACAGAGCGATCGTCCCGGCAATCTCCTCGCGATGCCGGTCGAGAACGGTCCAGTCGATGTAGAAGAGCCGACGTGTCGTCGCGGCTCCCTCGTCCAAGGGCTGCCCGAGGTTGCGGGCCTCGCCTCTCCGTACGGCAGCCTCCGCGTAGCGCTTGGGCAGGTCTGCGTACCACAGCAGGTCATGGCGGAAGAGCGCCGCGCCTGGTCCCGCGACAACCAGCACCTCCTGTGCGGAGGGCCGCAGACTCGGCAGCTCGCCAAAGAAGTCGCGGAGGCCGACGGACGCCAACCGGGCGAAGTCCGGGTCCTCCGCGAGCTCCGGCGTGCAGGTTCGATCCTCGATCCGTCGCCACCCAGCGAAGTACGCCTCGGTCCTCACCGCTCGATAGCGAATCGAGCGCGCCGAGAGCGCGGCGCCCAGACCAGCGAGGACCGACTCCCAGTCGAGAATGGTCGGCCCATCGATCGCCAACGTCCGCTCACCGCCAGGAAGCCTGACGCACGCCGCTTCCCAACCTGCCTGGACAGTGCCCCCGACAGGGGCGTAGGTCGGGTTGGGCTCGTAGATAGGGGCCATAGTTGCCTCTCGTGGACGGCGTCAGCCGGCGTGGCGCCCGAGCTCGGCCAGGCGGGCGGCCGCGGTTGCAACTGCCTGCTGCCGTCGCTCCATCTTTGGGGCCGCGCGAGTGCCGTACGCGCGTATTCAATGGACAGTTGAATGCGCTGGGCCACGTCCTCGCCAGCGAGCACCCTGGCGAGATGAAGACCAAAGTCGATCCCGGCGGTCACCCCTCCCCCGGTGATCCGGTTGCGATCCACGCACACCCGGGTGTCGACGGGCGTGGCGCCAAAGGACTCGAGGAATCGCATCGATGCCCAATGGGTGGTGGCACGGTAGCCCTGCAGCAGCCCCGCTGCCCCGAGAATTAGGGCGCCCGTGCAGACCGAAGTCACAAACCTGGCGTAGCTCGCCTGGTGGCGCAGGAACGCCAGCGTCTCGTCATCCAGCATCTGGTCGTACACACCGGAGCCTCCCGGAACGCAAATGACATCGAGATCGGGGCACTGTCCGAAGGTCGTGGAAGGGACCAGGGTCAGACCGTAGTCGCTGGTGACCGGCTCCCGCGTACGCGCGACCAGGTGCACGGCGACGCCCGGCACCCGGGCCAGCACCTCGTAGGGACCGGTCAGATCGAGCTGCGTGAGATCCGGATAGAGCACAAACCCAATATGAACTTGCTCTTCACCCATGCATGTCGCCTCAGTGGAACGGGTGCGCGAGCAGCGGTGTCGCGGGCCGGAGCCAGGTGGCGCGGCCCGCATCAGGTCCTCGTTCTAACGATACCCTTCCTCCCGGACGCCGTTGGGTTCGAACCTCCGTCGGCCGGACCCGCGGCTGTTCCGCAGCGGACCGCCAAGGACGGCAATTCACGCCACTACCATGGAGTGATGAGCGCGCACGCAAAGCTTCCGAATCACGTGCTGCGCAACCGTCAGCACTGGGATGCGCTGGCGGATGAATACGCTCCGTCGGGTGCGCGGCACTGGGCGCAGCCCGAACCGACCTGGGGCATCTGGGGAGTGCCCGAGGCAGAGCTCCACCTGCTGCCGGACGATCTCGAAGGGCGCGATGTGATCGAGCTTGGCTGCGGTACGGCATATGTCTCGGCATGGCTGGCTCGACGCGGGGCGCACCCGGTGGGCATCGACAACTCACCCAGGCAGTTGGAGACCGCTCGAGGCCTCCAACGCGAGCACGGGCTCGAGTTCCCATTGCACCTCGGGAATGCGGAGCGGACGCCCTTCGCCGACGCGAGCTTCGACATCGCCATCAGCGAGTACGGCGCCGCAATCTGGTGCGACCCCTATCTATGGATCCCGGAGGCGGCTCGCCTCCTGCGCTCTGGCGGCGAGCTCATCTTCCTCGCCAATAGCGTGATCCAGATGCTCACCGTGCCAGACACATTGGCCGAGGGTGCGTCGACCGACCGGCTGCGACGGGACCAGTTCGGCATGCACCGCTTCGAGTGGCCCGACGACGAGAGTGTCGAGTTCCACATCTCCCACGGAGACTGGATCCGCCTACTCCTTCGGAGCGGCTTCGAAATCACCGACCTTGTCGAGATCCAGGCCCCGCCAGGAGCGAGTACCCGGTACGAGTTCACGAGCGGCGAGTGGGGACGACGGTGGCCTGCCGAAGAGGTCTGGAAGGCCCGAAAGGTCGGCTGACAGCCGGGCGGGTGGTTGCTCGCTGGTGGTGGCGTCCCCGGCAGGATTCGAACCTGCGACCCGCTACTTAGAAGGCAGCCGCTCTGTCCACTGAGCTACGGGGACACGACGCGGTCGAAGTGTACGTTTCGCGCTCGCTCGCCCGCTGACGGCCGCAGGGACGCGTCCGGTTGAGAGGCGTGCGATGGGGCGCAAGATGCTGACATGCGGCCCCGATTCATGGCGCTGATCGTCGCGGTCCTGTTCCTCGTGGCCGGCGGCCTGCTCCTAGCGCGGCAGCTCATGAACCTGTCGCCCAGCGCCACCCCCATCGCCCGCGAACCCTTTCCGTCGGCTTCTGGCAGCGCCTCCCCTTCCCCCTCACCCACACACAGGCGCTCGTCCTCGCCGCGACCGACCCCAACGGCCAAACCCTCTGCATCGGCGAAGCCCTCGGCGATCGTCGGCGGAACGGCCCATCGGACAAGCATCGCGCTCGTCGCGACCTACGACGTCGCCGTCACGTTCCGTTTCGACGACCGGTCCGTGGCCGGCGTCTCGACCATCACCATCCACAACGCATCCGGCGGACCCATCGACCGTGTCGAGTTGAACACCGTGATGGCGCGCATCGGCGGCCTGCGAGTGGGCGGGACGACCGTAGACGGCCGCCTGGTCAATCCCTCGGTGAAGGATCAGACCGTGATCGTGCCGCTGGGCGGCAGTCTTCGTGATGGCGCCACGACGCGGATCCAGCTCGCGTTCAGGGCCACCCTCCGCGCTGACCTCATCGGCTCCGACTGGCTCTTCACGCGGACCAACGGGATCGTGAACGCCAATCGCTGGCTGCCTTGGGTCAGCCTGCAGCGCCCGTTCGATCGGCCTAACTACGGCGATCCGTTCATCACCGCGTCCAGCCCACTCGTTCGGGTTCGCATCACCACCGACCGGCCGCTGGTCATCGCCGCCACCGGCGAGCGGGTGGCTTCGGCCGGCCTGGTCCAGACCTTCGAGGCCAGAAATGTCCGCGACTTCAACTTCACGGCCAGCCCGTTGTACCGCGTCCACGAAGCGAAGGCAGGCGCCATCACCATCCGCCTTTATTCGCTTGACGGCTATCCGGATTCGACCGTGCTGGGCTACGCGACGGACGCCGTCGCCCGCATGGGTCCGCTCGTTGGCCCATACCCGTACAAGACCTTCAGCGTCGCGCAGAGCGCCGGCGGGGATGGGATGGAATCGCCCGAGCTCATCTGGATCCCTGGCGGGCTGGGAGGACGGCAGCTGCACTGGCTCGTCTACCACGAGACGGCGCACCAGTGGTTCTATGGCATGGTCGGCTCGGACCAGGCCAACCAGCCGTTCGCGGACGAGGCTGCCGCCGACCAGCTGGCGCGTCACGTGTCCGGCCTGTGGCGTGCGAGCACATGCGGCCTGAAGCGGCTCGACCTTTCGATCTACGAGTACTCGTCGGGCTGCTACTTCGAGATCATCTACGTCCAGGGCTCGCAGCTGCTCGACAGCCTGCGCACGCGAATTGGCGACGCGGTCTACTGGCGCGCGATGCGCGATTACGTCGCCGCGCACCGATACGGCCTGGGCTCGACGAGCGCGCTCCTCGCTAATCTCCAGGCGCACACCACCGTCAACCTGAGACCGATGCTGGCGCCGCGCTTTCCCAGCCTCTACTGAACGCTGACGGTAGACTGCCAGACGCGATGGCCGACGAATCCCAGCAGCCGCCCAAGGTCCAGCTGCAGACCCCCCAGATCGAGCTCGATCGTCAGCTGCTGCGCGATGACGACCTGCTGAACGAGGAGCACCTGCGCCGCATGGACCAGGTGCTCCTGCGCCGCAATCTCGACCATGCCCGCATGTTCAGCCGCAAGCTCTCACTCGAGCTCCAGAACTTCGTGCACCTCTACACGCCGGAGGCCAACGAGCTGCGCCGGCGCATCGAGAAGTACATGGTCATGGAGCGCATGATCGAGAAGGAGATGGCCCGTCGCCACACCTACTGAGGCCGCTCACAGGCCCTGAAGGCCCCGATTGTGGATATCCGGATGGTCCTAGGACCCGCGTGTGGATAACGTCAGGTGGCCGATGGCGAGGGTTCGAGGCCGGCTTCCAGCGCTCGGGCCGCTATGCGAAAGAGAGGCCGGATCAGGCTGGCGAGGACGCGCGGACGGTATTGTTCCGGGCCTAGGTCGATGGTTCCAGCGTCACCCGCACCCAGGTTGCCAACCGCGGCATCCCCCATAAGGCAAAGGTCAGTCCGCGCTCACCGAGCTGCTCGGGACCCCAGCCTCTGAACTCGCGTCGTGCGGCGATCCCGCACATCACGTCGTACAGCTCGGGCCAGACGGCAGGTCTTCGACGGTGGCAGTAGCGGATGAAATCCGCCACCTCCTTGGGCGGACGATCCTCTGCAGCAGTTTCAGACGTTGCGGTGGCATGGGCATGCGTCACCAGCTCGGCCATTCGACTTGCGCCTCCGGAAGATGAAGGATGAGTGCCGAAGGATAGGCGTCGGCGGCGAATGCTAGGGGGCCGCTCCCGCCGCGTGAAGGGGTATGTCCACCAAGTTTTCCACATTCCTTTCCACAGGCGTCTCCCCGGGTGGACAGCCCCACGAAATGAGTACCAGGACGGTGGAGACGTCCTCTAGAACCCGCCCCTCGGGGAATGCGTCGCAGCTGGCATCACGCGTGCGCGCATCCCGTGAGGAATCCAATTTCGAGGCACGGAGGCGATCGCGTCATGACCAATGCAACCGCCGCGAAGGCAACCGGAACGTTTCACGTCACCTCGATGGAGGAGGACGCCTATGAGTCCCTGGAATCAGGGGGCAAGCTGACGCGCGCTCGAGGCGATCAGGAGTTCAGCGGCGACATCGAGGGCCATGGTCACGTCGAATGGCTCATGTGCTACCGCGAGGACGGGTCCGCCAGGTTCATCGGCCACCAACTGATGCGCTGCTCGGTTGGAGGCAGGCCTGGGACATTCGTCATCGAGGCGAGCGGCGACTTCGACGGTTCCAGCTCCACGGGTGATTGGTGGGTCGTCCCCGGATCCGGAACCGAGCAGCTCGAGGGGATCACTGGCAACGGCAGCTTCGAAGCCGCCAAGGGCCCGATGGCGACCTACGCACTCGACTATGAGGTCAGCTGATCTCGGGCGCCGCGCGAAGTCGCGCAATCCACTCGGAGACATGGTCCTGATTGGACATTGGGCGGCCCGAGTTGGAGGATGGAAGGCGTTCGGACGGAGCTCGGGCGCGACCCAAATGGGCCGCCGCGATCAGCGTCCGAAGTCGCTGCCGAGCAGGTCCCGTCCGTTGCAGCAGCCGCCCCGCGCGGGCAGGCAGGAGGCCCCAAACCGGGGTGCTGCAGGAGGACCATACGATGCAGGCTTTCATCGTCGAAGCAGCCAATCGCCCGGGTGAGCTTGCCCGGGTGGCAGAGACGATCTCTGCGCGTGGGGTGAACGTTGAAGCGTTCTGCCTGAGCTACGGCAACAAGGGCGCCGCGGCGTTCCTGGCGTCTGACGAGAAAGGGATCCGCAGCGCGCTTGACGGCCAGGGGTTCACGTACCACCAGGTTCCGCTGCTCACCATCTCGCTGGAGGACAAGCCCGGACAGGTGGCCTGGGCAGCCAAACGCCTGGGCGATGCGGGCGTGAATATCGACCTATTCGCGCCGGTCGACTACGGCACTGATCACAAGGCGACGATTGCGATCGGTGTCGACAAGGTTGACGAGGCGCGCCGCGCACTCTCGGATCACTTGACCGAGTGGACGATCCCGGAGAGGGCTTTCGCCGGAACACTTAGCCGGTAAGGAGAGCCTCCCGAAAGTCAGGCGCCGTGCCGACCTGCCCGGCACGGCGCCTCGCGTTCGATGGTTATCGCCGCGACGCGATTCTCCAGAGCCGAAGGTCAGGCTTTGCCGATTTCCGCAGCCAGCCGATCCCAGGTCTGAATCGCACCGCCGACCATCCCGGTCGAGAGGGCACCTTCGAGAGATTCGATCGATGGGAACCGATCGCGGCTGGTGACCTTGGTGCGACCGCCGAGGTCCTCCAGGG
>VBJP01000126.1 GCA_005880165.1 Chloroflexota bacterium
GTCTTCCAGCGCTTCAATCTGTTCCCCCATTTCACGGCGCTCGAGAACATCATCGAGGCGCCCATTCGCGTGCGGGGCGTTGGGGAGGCGGAGGCCCGCACCACCGGCGAGGCTCTCCTGGAGCGGGTGGGCCTGGCGATGAAGCGCGACGCCTACCCAGCGCAGCTCTCCGGCGGGCAGCAGCAGCGCGTGGCGATCGCACGCGCGCTGGCCATGAAGCCGGCCCTGATGCTCTTCGACGAGCCGACCTCCGCGCTCGATCCCGAGATGATCGGTGAGGTGCTCGACGTCATGGAGGAGCTCGCCCACGAAGGGATGACGATGATCGTCGTCAGCCACGAGATGGGGTTTGCGCGGGAGGCGGCGGATCGCGTCGTGTTCATCGACGACGGCCTGGTCCTGGAGGAAGGCGAGCCGGCAACCCTGTTCGACAGCCCCCAGAACCCACGGACCAAAGAGTTCCTCTCCAAGATCCTGTAGTCGTTTCTGGACCGATAGACCGATGGACCTGCAGCGGGTCAGGGGCGCTTGAGCCCGTACACCTGGGCGCGCGGGAGGCGCGCCGCCTCGTCCTGCGTGCGGACGTGCTCCTTCGCAATCTTCAGCGCGACGGGAACCTCTTTCGGCTTGCCGCCCTCGTAGTCGATAAGCCAGCGGAGGCCCTTCTCGGTCAGCTCGGCGCCGCCCGCTGCGCCCGGCTCGATGAACGGCGCGACCACCATCCGGCGCCGATGCAACCGTTCCACGGCCAGCTGCACGGTGAACGGATCCGCGCCGATCTCGGCGGCGAGCGGCGTCAGGTCCAAAGCCTCGTTGGGCGAACGGCGCAGGAACCGAAGGATGGCGACATCCAGCTCCTGGTTGCTCAGCTTCGGCGCGGCGCGGCCCTCTGGCTGTCCGGAAGAGGCAGCCTTGCGATCGGCCGGCTCGGTGCTCTCAGGGGTCAGGGGTGCGCCCGATGGAGGTGGGGCGTCCGTTCTGGCGCGGCGGCGCGTCATGAGGGCGCGAGGATAGCAGCCAGCACTCAGGGCTCGCCGTGCGACAGTCGGAGCTCCACGGCGACCGGCAGCTCCGCCGCGCGGCGCACGCCCTCCGCCAAGCGGTCGTCCCACGCAACGCGCTCCGGCAGGCGGATCTGTCGGGTCGCGCCGGCCACCGCGACCTGGAGCAGGACGGCGAGGGGACCGGGGCGCCCGCGCAGGTATTGCGTCACCGATTCGATCGCCGGCAGGAGACGCTCGATCGGCGCGCCGGGCTCGAAGACCACTTCGACGCTTGCCGCGGCGCCGGCCGGCGCGGCCTGGATCGGTACGGCGTCGCGTGGCGCCGGCGGCTCGTCGGCCGCTTCGGGCATGGAACGCTCGCCGTCCGCCGCCGTCACCGCGGGGGTTGCCACGGGCGGCGTCGCGGCGCGAGCCTTGATGGGGCTGACCCGCACGGGCGCCTCCGAACCTGAGGAGTCCGGAGGTCCGGCGCTGACGCTGACAGCTGCGGCGACGGGCACGGCGGCCACGGGCACGGCGGCCACGGCCGGCTCGGCGACGGGCACCGCGGCGGTATTCACAACGGCAGGCTGCGGCGGGTTCCAGGCGGCGCGCCGCTCGTCGGCGGGGCTGCCACCACCGTTGCCACCCGGGTAGCCATTCCCCCCGGGCCGGCTCGTCCCGTAAGGCCCGCGACCACGCCCCCGGAGCAGGCGATCGCGCTCCGCGGAGAACGCCACGGGTCCCATGCCGACCGCGTCGTCCCAGGCGTGCACGACCTCGCAGAGCAGCTTGGCCTCGTCGTCGCGGTGATCGACGCGGCCACTAACCAGCACGACGGCGTCGTCCGACCAGGCGTTGGCGGTTTCCTGGAACACCTTGGGGAAGACCACCACCTCCACCGTGCCCTGCAGGTCCTCAAGATTCGCGACCAGCATCGTCGAGCCGGCCCGCGTGATCACTCGGCGCACCCCCTGCAGGATCCCGCCCAGCGTTACCTTGGCCTGGTCCTGCTCCTCCGCGAGGTCGCCCGTGTAGGCGGTCACGTACTCAGGCAGCTCATCGGCGATCTCCCCCAGCGGGTGCTCGGTCAGGTAGAGCCCCAGCAGCTCCTTCTCCCAGCGCAGGCGCTCTCGACGCGGAACCTCATCCTCCAGGACCGATGGCGCGCCCTCGGCCTCGGCCCCAGCCCCCGCCTCGGCTCCGATGGGCTGCGGCGGCTCCGCTGGCGCCGCGAACAGGTCGAAGAGCGTCCCCTGCCCCGCCGCCACGTCGCGCTGGTGCCGTGCGCCCATCTCGAGCGCCGTGTCCAGGCGCATCAGCAGCGTGCCGGCGCCCCCCAGCGACCGCATCGCGCCCGCGCGAATCAATGACTCGAGCACCCGCTTGTTGACCGTTCGCAGGTCCACGCGCCGGCAGAGATCGTCCAGCGATCGGAACGCACCCGCCTCATCGGAGATCTCAGAACGTCCCTCCCGGGCGGCGATGATCGCCTCGATGGCGCCCTCCCCCACGTTCTTCACCGCGACCAGGCCAAAGCGGATCGCCTCGGGCGCGCCGGCGCCATCGGTCTCGACCGTGAAGAGGGTATGCGAGCTCTGCACGTCCGGCGGCCGCACGTCGATCCCCAGTCGGCGGCATTCCGCGACCACCGCCGCCACCTTCTCCGCGCGTTCGCGGAAACCGTTCAGCGACGCCGTCATGAACTCGATCGGGTAGTTCGCCTTGAGGTAGGCCGTCTGGTAGGCGATCAGCCCGTAGCACAGCGCGTGGGCCTTGTTGAACCCGTAGCGGGCGAACGGCTCGAAGGCGGCGAACACCTGGTCCACCACGCCCGGCGGAATCCCCTTACGCTTGGCTCCCGCCTTGAACTTGGTCTCGTGCTGGTGGAGGACCTCTTCCTTCTTCTTGCGGATCGCGTAGCACAGGTTGTCCGCCTCGGGGCCGGTGTAGTCGGCCATGGCGATAGCCGCGGTCATGATGTCTTCCTGGTAGACGAAGATCCCGTAGCTGTCCCGCAGCGCCGGCTCGAGCGAAGGGTGCAGGTACGTCACCGGCTCCTCGCCATGCTTGCGACGGATGTAGGCCGGGATGTTGGCCATCGGACCTGGGCGGAAGAGGGCCACCATGGCGGCCAGGTCCCGCACCTCGGTGGGTTTCAGGTCCTTGACGTAGCGGCGCATGCCCGCGCCCTCGAGCTGGAAGACGCCGGTCGTCTCGCCGGTCGAGAGCAGCTCGAAGGTCTTCGCGTCGTCGAGCGGCAGTGAATCCACATCGATCCGCACGCCCCGGTGCTTCTCGATCAGCTCGACCGCGTCGGCGAGGATCGTCAGGTTGATCAGCCCCAGGAAGTCGAACTTGAGCAGTCCCAGCGCCTCGCAGGCGTGCATCTCGAACTGGGTCATGGTCGTTCGACCATCCGTCGCCCGCTGCAACGGCATGATCTCGGTCAGCGGCTCCCGCGAGATGACGATCCCGGCAGCGTGCGTGGACGCGTGTCGCGCCACCCCCTCCAGCTGCTTGGCGATCGTGATCAGCCGGTCGACCCGGTCATCTGCAGCGACCAGCTCGCGCAGCTGCGGCGAGGTCTCCAGCGCGCGGTCGAGCGAGATGTTGAGCTCGTTGGGGACCGCCTTGGCGACGCGATCCGCCTCCGCGTACGTCAGCCCCATCGCACGACCCGTGTCGCGGATCGCGGCTTTGGCGCCCAACGTCCCGAAGGTGATGATCTGCGCGACCCGGTCGTCGCCGTACTTGCGCGTGACGTAGTCGATCACCTCGTCCCGCCGCGAGTCCTGAAAGTCAATGTCGATGTCCGGCATCGTCACGCGGTCCGGGTTCAGGAATCGCTCGAAGGGCAGCCCGTAGGCGAGCGGATCGACCGGGGTGATGCCCAGCGAATAGGTCACGATCGAGCCGGGGGCGCTCCCCCGGCAGGTGGTCATGATCCCCTGCTCCCGCGCGAATCGCGTGAAGTCGGCCACGATCAGGAAGTACGCCGAGTACCCCATGCGGTCGATGATCCCGAGCTCGTAGTCGAGCCGATGGCGCACGGCATCGGTCAGGCGTTCGCCGTAGCGCTCGGCCAGGCCGACCTCGCACGCCTTGCGGAGCCAGCTCGAGGGAGTCTCGCCATCGGGCACCGGAAAGTCCGGCAGGCGCAGCCGATCGAACTCCAGGCGCAGGTCGACCTGCTCGGCGACCCGCAACGTGTTGTCCATGGCGTCCGGAAGCTCGCCGCCGAACAGGGCGCGCATCTGCGCGGGCGCCTTGAGGAAGAACTCGTTGGTGTCGAAGCGCATGCGGCCGGGCGTGTCGACGTTGGTGTTGGTCTGGATGCAGAGCAGGAGGTCGTGCGCGTCGTGCTGCTCGGGCACCGTGTAGTGGGTGTCGTTGGTGGCAAGAAGCGGGATGTTCTGGCGTCGTGCAAGCTCGACGAGCTGCGGGTGCAGGCGCCGCTGGTCCGTCACCCCGTGGTCCTGGACCTCGATGTAGAAGTTCCCGTCGCCCAGGATGGACCGATAGTCGTCGGCGGCCTGCTGGGCGCCCTTCTCGTCACCCTCAGCGAGGCGGCGCAGGACCTCGCCCGAGAGGCATGACGAGGTGCCGATGAGGCCCTGGTTGTGGGCCGCAAGCAGCTCCTTGTCGATGCGGGGCTTGTACCAGTAGCCGTCGAGATGGGCGCGCGTGATGAGCTCGATGAGGTTGCGGTAACCGATCTGATCCTTTGCGAGCAGGATCAGGTGGTAGGGGTTGGTGTCGGCCTTCCCCTCACGACTCTGGTGGCCGCGGGGGGCCACGTAGGTCTCGACGCCGATGATCGGCTTGATCCCTGCGGCGGTCGCCGCCTGGTAGAACTCAACTGCTCCGTACAGCGCGCCGTGGTCGGTGAGGGCCAATGCCGGCATGCCCGCCTCTGCGGCCTGGCGCGTCATCTCTCCCATCCGTGAAAGCCCATCGAGCAGGCTGAACTCGGAGTGCACGTGGAGGTGGACGAAGTTGTCCTCGGGGGCAATCTGGGGTCGCAGGGTCACTCGTCGATGGTAACTAGGTCTGCGTTCTCGGAACGCGCGGTTCCGACCGGCGGCTTGGAATCGCTCCATCGAGACCGCCG